>JAGWVZ010000270.1 GCA_018970625.1 Myxococcales bacterium
CAGGGCTGGGACAACGGCCCCTGCTCATTGAATGAGACGACGGCCGGGAACAGGACGCCAAAGGGTTCTCGCGCTGTCGGGGCGTAGCGCTTGCGTGGTGGCCATGCTGCGGCTAAAGGCCGCGCGACCTGTTTCTCCCGCGCACCCGAACAGTCATGTCTTCATCGGCCATTCACGACGGTCTCATCGACGGCAACCTGCTCGCGGCACAGATTCGCGACCGAATTCGTCACGAAACGCTCTCATTTCAACGTGAAGGCGTGGTACTCACGCTCGCGGTGGTCCGGGTGGGGGAAGACCCCGCCAGCAAGGTCTATGTGCGAAACAAGATTCGCGCCTGTGCCGACGTCGGAATCACATCCCGTGCGGTAGAGCTTCCCGAGTCCACCTCGGAGGCAGATCTTCTGGCTGTCATCGCGGGCCTGAATGCGGACGACAGCGTGGATGGCATTCTGGTGCAGTTGCCGCTGCCGCGGCACATCGTGGCCGATCGCGTGCTGCATAGCGTGTCGCCGAAGAAGGACGCCGACGGATTTCATCCGGCCAATCTGGGTGAGCTTCTGGTGGGTGGTGCGTTGCTGGAACCCTGCACCCCGCGGGGTGTCATGGCCATGTTGCGCGCCGCCGATGTCCCGCTCGATGGCGCCGAAGCGGTGGTCGTGGGGCGGAGCGTCATCGTTGGCCGCACGGTCTCGCAGATGCTCGTGCGTGAAAATGCGACCGTCACGATCTGTCACCGGCACACTCGGGACCTGCGAGCCCATGTCGAGCGCGCAGACGTCCTGATTGTCGCCACCGGGGTGCCTGGGCTGATTCCGGGCGAATGGGTCAAGCCCGGTGCGACTGTGATTGACGTGGGTATCAACCGTACAACCGACGGCAAGCTGTGCGGTGACGTGGTGTTCGAGACCGCCCGCGCTCGTGCTGCGCTGATCACTCCGGTGCCCGGCGGTGTGGGGCCGATGACCGTGGCGATGCTGCTCTGGAATACGTTGCTCGCCGGTCGAGTGCGTCGTCAGCTGGATGCTGGCGGCTTCCGTGGTCCCTATCTTCCTCTCTGAATCCGAAGAGTCGTCATGACCGAGACCGAAGAACTGAGAACGCTTCCGTTGCATGCACAACACGTCGCCGCAGGTGCCCGTTTTGCACCCTTTGCCGGTTGGAACATGCCCGTTCGGTACTCGCAGATCAAAGACGAACACCTGACGGTGCGGCGAGCAGCGGGTCTCTTTGACGTCAGCCACATGGGAGAGGTCTTCGTGCGCGGCGACAACGCTATCGCTGCCGTGAACGCGTTGGTCACCAACGACGTCAGCAAACTTGTCGATGGACAGGCGCTGTACACGATCATGTGTTACCCCGATGGTGGGTGCGTCGACGACCTGATCGTCTACCGTCTTTCGGCACGAGAGGTCCTGATCTGTGTCAACGCCGGCAATCGCGCCAAAGACTTTGCGTGGATTCGCGACCACATCGGCGAAGGCGTGGTGGTCACCGACGAAAGCGATCAGTTTGTGCAGCTCGCCCTGCAGGGCCCTCGCGCCGTCGCGATCGCCGGGCGTGCTTCTGCCGGCACCACCGACAACATTGCCGGATTTTTCTGTGCCTGGGTCAGCATCGGCAACGCACGGGTGTTGGCAGCCCGCACCGGATACACCGGCGAGGACGGCTTTGAGTTTTACATTCCCGTGGCTCAGGCTGTCCCGGTCTGCGAAGCGCTGCTTGCCGCGGGGCAGGAAGACGGACTGAGCTGGATTGGGCTGGGCGCGAGAGACAGCCTGCGCCTCGAGGCGCGGCTTCCTTTGTACGGTCACGAGATTACCGCCGATTTGAATCCCCTGGAGGCAGGACTCGGCTGGGTGGTCAAGTTCGACAAAGGGGAATTTGTAGGCCGATCAGCCCTGCTCGCCTTGCGTGAAGCTGGCCTCAAGCGTCGTCTTCGAGGACTGATTCTCGAAGGAAAAGGCATGCTCCGTGATGGATATGACGTTGTGGTCGATGGCCAGACCGTCGGTATCACGACCTCTGGCTCAGTCGCGTTTGCTCTCAACGAAGAGGCCATCGCGCTGGCATACATCGATGAACCTCATTGCAACCTCGAAACCGTAGACGTAAGCATCCGCGGACGGCTGGTGGCCGCTCGCGTCATTTCGCGCCCCTTCTACCGTCGTTCCTGACGTTTCCGACGAGTGTCCCATGAGCAAGTTTTCGGTCCCGGCACAGCTTCGTTACACGGCAGAACACGAATGGGCCTCCCACGACGGATCCCTGGTGTTGACCGTTGGCATCACCGACTACGCACAGGATGCGTTGGGCGATATCACCTACGTCGAGCTGCCTGCAGTCGGTCGTGTGCTGGGTGCACACGAGACGTTCGGTGTCGTCGAGAGCGTCAAAACCTACTCTGACCTCTACTCACCGGTCGCTGGCGAGGTGCTGGAAGTCAACGAAGCCGTCGCTTCCGACCCGTCCATCATCAACACGGGCGCCTACGACGCCTGGCTGATTCGCATTCGCATCGCCTCGGCCGCTGATTTCGAAGCGCTCCTCAGCGCCGACGCCTATGTGGCCCTCATCGAGAACGCCGGCTAGTGGGCAGGGCGGCGGCACGCCTCTGTGCCACCCTGTTTACAACGGCAGCTTACGCCTTCCGCATGGCCGATTTGGTTCATGCTTTTGACGTTCGAGTCAGAACCCATCCAGACGGCGAACAAATGCGTTGCCTGACTGGAACGTAAAGTTGAATCCGAACGTGAATGTCGCGTTGCCGTTCTCATCTTTAAGCCCCTCTGGCACATTCGGGAACGGAGCCGCTGCTCGAAACGTCCGAATCGCCTCGTCGTCATAAAAGTCCAGCCCGGATGAGCGCTCAATAAACGCCTGACGCAGTGCACCCTCCGAGTTCAGGGTCACTCTGAGAACCGTGTATCGGTCCTGTTGGCCATACAGCTGAAAGGACGGGTCGTGAATGGCGAACACCTGATGTGGGTCCCACTCACGTTCCAGCGCCTGATGCATACGGTTGAAGAAGCTCCAGTACAGGGAACGCACCGAGTTGAGCTCCGTTCGTTCGCCTTCGGGAAGGTCCAGATGGTCGGCGCGTCGCACAGGGGGAGCCGCGATGGCTGCGCCGGCATTGCCGAACCCCGGGGCGAACGCACCGAGATTCAGGGGTGGAACGGGTTGCGTGACAACTTCCTGGCCATCTGGTGCTTGCAGATCAGTTTCGGACGACGAACCAGATTCCTCCCGAGTGGGTAGCGCCGGGTCGGTGACGTCTGGAGGGCGCACCGGCGTGGGTGGTGACGACAAACGCTCCTGGCCAGCGCGTTGTCCCGCACGCGTGCGTGCCGCTGCTGCTTCGGCAGTCGGAGTCACGATACCGACGGTCGGAGCAGGGTTGCCCGACGATGCCGTCTCACCAGCGGTCGGAGTGCCGAACAGGTCGGTTCGGCTAACCGTCTCTTGCTCGGCACGCCGATCATACTGGTCGGCAAATCGGGCTGAGACAGGGGTTTGCTCCATATCGGGCGGCGGTAGCGCGACCTGCTGGATCACCTGTTCCGCCGCTTCATTTGCATTGGGCTCTGGTTCATCGACGGCGATGAGCTGCATCGCGCGAAAATCCGGTCGTGTGCGCAGCGGCTCCGAGCCTGCCGGCCAGAGAGCCCCAGCGGCCACCACGAGCGCGGCATTGGTGACGAACGCAAGAATGAACACGACCACCCAACGTTCGGGCGAGTCTGAGCGTCCGCTGCTGCTGTACCGGGGATACTTCATGCGCACCAGGCACGCGTTGCTGTCGGTGGCACCGGCCACCGACCTGGACTCGTGTAAGTCAGGTGATCGCTGCTGACAATCGTCCTTCCCAAACGAGCGAGCGTGCGGTTGGTTTCACGAAGCTAGTGGGCAGCGAGCACTTCGTAAGCCTTTATGACAGGGTCCGGCGCCTGAACCAGCTCAATCAGCACGCCAGCGCCACCGATGGGCGAGGTGTCATTGCCCCTGGGGTGGATGAAGCATACGTCGTACCCTGCGGCTCCCTTGCGGATGCCACCCGGCGCAAAGCGAACCCCTTTCGCTGACAGCCAGTCGACTGCAGCGCGGATGTCATCGACCCAGAGGCCGAGATGATTGAGCGCTGGCACATGCACCTTCGGCGCGCGCTGCGGATCAATGGGCTGCATCAGGTCCACTTCGACTGCGAAAGCGCCACGGCCCGCTACCGCGATGATCTCGTCCACGTTCTCGCTCTCGCTTCTGAATTCACCATGCACCGCAAGCCCAAGAAGGCCTACCCACAGGTGTTCGAGTTCAGAGCGGTTCTCTGCACCGATGGCGACCTGTTGAATACCGAGAATCCGAAAGGGACGAGTCATGGCAAAACCTGATTATTCACCGACGTTGGCGTTTGTGCCCGGCACCTGAAGTGCGATTCCTCCGGGTGCAGAGCCGATTCTCTCGTACGTAGCGAACACGCCATCGCAATCAAGGTCTGCGATCGCCCGCGCGGTGAACTGTGCGCCGGGGCCTGCGCCGGCGGACTGCAGCTCGTAGCTGACACGGCTAAACGCCGGCGCCTCTGCATAGGCGAATACGCCAATGGCGTTCGACCATTGCAGGTAGTCGACACTCGCGCCTGGCATACCCGCCGCACACGCGGCCGAGATATCGGCAACGGCTGGAATAGGGCCAAACGTGGCGGGAAAGCGATTGGGGAGCGGTTTGCCATTCGGCCCCAACGCTATGGTTCCGTGCGCCATGACTGCCGCATCTACCATGGCGGTCAGTCCGAATTCGGGGTCCATCCCCCAGTCTCCTGTCGCGGCGGCCTCATACCGCTGCATGGAGTAGCCGATACCGCCGAGAATGGCCGTTGTGACCATGGCCAGCGACACGCCACCGCCGCTCATCGTTCCGGCAGGAATAAGGTCGAGCTGCACGAGCTGGTCGCCCTGAGCGGTGAATGACAGCTGTTGCTGCACGCGCTGAAATGCTGCGCGCGTCAGCGCAGCTGCCTGCGGATCAGCACCTGCTTCTGCAATCAGTCGATCAAGTTGAGTGGCGAGCGCCTGATTGAGCTGGGTGGCGGTGTTCGCTGCGCCAGTGGGCACGCGCACGACAAGTCGCGTACCGGCAACCTGGTCAATGCCGAGGGCTACAGCCTCCACGGTCGCGAGCGCCGTCTGCAGGGCGGGGTCAACGGTGAGCTGCGTTCCGGCCAGCGCCAGTCCCTGTCGAACGGCATCGCCATCGACCACCAGCGCGATGGACGAGGCGGGGTTCAGCGCTCCCAGCACCTGACCGACCGCCGAGTTGGCATCATAGGTACGGGCCAGCGCTGACGCCGCGTCAGGCATGGCGATGACGCTTCCTACGCCGGGCGTTGGCGTGGGATTCAGCCCTGCAAAAGTACCCGGAGGAATCAGGGCATCAGCCGAGGAGGGGTACGCCAGGAAAAGGTTGGGCATGCCGCCAGAGTCGGCGCCGGCTGCCACGATCCAGGCATTCGACTGGTCGAAAGCAGACAGCCC
>JAGWVZ010000271.1 GCA_018970625.1 Myxococcales bacterium
TCTACGCGCACTGCTTGACGACACAAACGCACAGGAGGCCGTTGAAATTCTGAGGCGTGATTTTCTGGATATCGATAGCGTAGGTCCGAAGCGACTGGCGCACTTCATGAGAGGTGAGCCCGACGATAATTTACAGGCCGATGTTGTAGGGTTGGTCGAGCGCTTGCTGAATCTCGTGACGGATCGCTGACCAGGGTCGCACCGAGAGTACGACAGGGCCATGGACGAGCAACCGCGGCCCCCGGACGCCAGATTCGGTGAAGTTCGTAGCGGTGAAGGGGCGCTTTCAACAGAGCACGCGCTGTGTCATATCTGACACGTCTTTGCGGCGTCAACGGCCCCTTTCTCCCTACGGATTACCATGTACTTCGCCACTCGCCATGACGCCGCCTGGGCAGTCATCTTTACTTCTGTGCGTCCTGGCAGTGACGCGGAGTACGCGGAGTTTGCTGCGCGAGTTGAACACCTCGCCATGCTTGATCCGGGTTATGTGGCCATCGAGAGCGTTCGCGACGCTGAAGGTCGGGGCATCACGGTCTCGTACTGGCGTGACCTGGAAGCCGTTCGCCGATTCAAGGCACTGGGTGACCATCGAGAGGCTCAGCTTCGCGGCCGAACGTCATGGTATTCGCGCTATACGGTCGCGGTATGTCGAATTGAGCGCAGCTATCAATTTGAAGCCGGCGACGAAGGGGATTCGGCGATTCCTACCAGGTAGCCATCGTCACCCTGACCTTGCCATGCTCATTCCTCTCTATTGGGCCGAAGCCCGCCAACAGCGCATGGTGAATGGTCGCCAATGGACGATTCGGCGATGGGGCTGGTCGGACGAATCGCTCTCTGATGCTCAACTCAAGGCGGAAGCGCGTGTAGAGAAGGCCTTTGGGCAGGTGGCCGAAGGCGTTGAACTCTCGCGTCGCGAACGAAAAGTGGCGTACACTGGCGCGGAGGGAGCACCGATCCGTAATGGGCTTCCCATTGCGTGAATCGGGTGACAGGAGGCGGTGACGGAGACGACCGCGCCGCATGGTGGACAGGTGCCCTGCAGAACGGATTGCGAGCAGTCGACGCGTTCCCGAGAATTCTGAATCGTGTCGAAAGCTCGTTCACATGTCGGCCCCACTCTTTTCAACGACCCAACGCCACAGGCGTTCGCGCTCTTGTGGTGTGTCGGACCGTTGTGTGGAAGCGAGGCGATGCAGTGGGCGCGGGCGCCGGTCGAGCCAGAGCAGGCCGGTGCTGGCGAGCGGGGCGTCGTTGTCGGTAGCCAGCCACACCAGTGTGTCGGCGCCCTGTTCGGGGGTTCGTAACAGGGGGCCGACGATGCGCCGGAAGGTGGGCAGCGAGCGAGCGACTCCGGGCGTGTCGGCCCACCCGGGGTGCATGGCATGCACGTGGATGTGCTGGTCGGCCAGTCGTGCCGCGAGCATTTCGGTGAGGGTGACCTGTGCACGTTTCGCGCGTGCATAGGCGGTGACGCCACGATAATTTTCGGCGGGCATTTCCAGTTGATTTACAGACAGTGGCTCGCTGTACATGCCGCCCGATGAAACCCACAGCACGCGCGACGGCGCCGCCGCTCGCAATGCGTTCTGCAGCAGGGAAGTCAGCAGGAAAGGTCCGACGACCTGACTGGCCACCGTGAACTCCATGCCTTGCGGGCTCACCTGGCGTTCGTCGTCGAGGGCGCCGGCATTGTGAATCAATACATCAATGGCAGGGTATTTTGTAATGAGCTCGGCAGCAGCATTACGAATGGCGTTCAGGTCACCGGTATCGGTAATAATAAACTCGATGCGGGAATTATTGGTTTCGCTTCGTAATTGCGCACAAATCTGCTGTGCCTTTTCCCTGTTTCGGACCACCATGCAGACGGTCGCGCCGAGAGCAGCGAGGGCGCGTGCGGTATGGAGGCCGAGCCCCGAGGTCGCGCCGGTAATGACGACGACCTTGTGGTTCATGCAGTTGGCAGGTGGGGCATGCCAGTGATCAAGTCGTTTTCGGACGTCTGACCCGATGCGCGTGAAGCTGCCGAAGACGCTCCATTCCAGCGCAGAATCCAATGCGTTTGCGAGAGTGCTCATGGTACGCCATGCTGCGGAGCGCGCTCGCCGGTCGGGCTGAGGCGGGAGCGCACGTGGCAAGGAACGCCCTGCCTGACAGCGGGTTGAGCATCGCCATAGGACCGTGTGGGGCGCGCGTGGTGTCTCACCGGGCAGCCGAACCGGCGCGAAGTCGTCATGAGGCTGGCCATAGGGTGAAGAAATGGCGATGCAGAGGTGAGCAAAGGCAGGAGCTCAGGGATTCGATGCGGTCGGCAGCGGTTCGGGTGCAGGAGTGGGGGGCTGATGGGGCCGCCGAGATAGTCGTAAAGATGTGCGACCCGAGCAGATGGACCCGGTGTAACCGGAAGCGGCCGGTCACGAGGATGGTTGGCTTGAGCAGACTGGCGCAGGATTTGTTTGTCGGCCGCTGGTCCCCGCTTCAGGTTTTCAGCCTGAGCGCGGTGCAAAGTAGTAGAGTTGCTGACCGCGTCCTTCGCTGAGGGTGTAGTAACCGCCGCTGGCGGCATCAAAGCAGATGGCTTCGCCCTGTGGTTCATCGACCTGCGGGGCGTCGCATGGCTCGGAAGCGAACGCCTCGTCGACTGAGCGGCCGCGCGGTCGGCGCCAGATGTGGATGGCGTCGTAGGTACGAATGGCGATGAGGTTGCCGGACGGTGAAAAATCGCCTGCGTTGGTCTCGCGACGCCCTTCGAGTGGCGGGTCGCCAAAGTTCAGGGTGGTGACGAGCTCCATGACGACGCGGTCAAACGGAATAAACGGTGGCGAGGCGCGGTAGACGGGTGAGGTTCCGCTGCCGTCTTTTCCGACCACGTGGAGGTCGCCGGTCACGGGGTCGACCATCATGGTTTCGGCGTTGTTGCCGCCGTCGGGATATCGGAATTCCAGCTGTTCAACGTCACGCAGGGTCACCGACGGTGGGGTTCCGCGGGTGGGTACGACCGGCTCACGAACGCGGTAAATGTTTATGTTTTCGCGGTTACCGCCGTTGTCGCCGATGTCGCCGACATAGATGTAGCTGACGCCGGGCTCGGGGCCGGGCCCGACAGCGATGTCTTCCCGGTCGTTGGTGTCGGCGCCCTCAAGGCGATAGGTCGCCAGACGGTGACCGTTGGTGGTCTGGATCGCGAAAATCTCGGGCTCGCCGCCGGAGTCGTTGTGCGTATAGATGACGTTGGGGTTGGTGCGGCTCGCGGCAATGCCGCTGGCCTCGACAATGACGGGCGAGACGAGCTGTTCAATGAGGTTCTGGCTGCTGATGAAGCCTCGGCTTCGGCCGTTGTCGAAGGCTGGGCAGGCTGCAAACGGATCGGGCTCGAGCGGCACATCGGACTCGCTGGCGTCCGCGGTGTCGCTCGGGGCGTCGCCGGCTTCGGGGGCGGTGTCGGTGGCGATATCGGTTGAGATATCGGCGAGCGCGTCTGGTACGACGTCCTGCAAATCTGCATCCGGTGCGGCTGCATCCGCGGTTTCGGTTGCGTCGTTGACGTCGGCGACGTCGGCTACAGAGGCGTCAACCGGTTCGACGTCCGCGATGACATCGTCATCGGGTTCCGGCGTGTCGGCCGAGGGACCTGAGTCGGGACCGTCGTTGTCGATGAAGGCATCGTCGCGTGTGTCAGTTTGGGCGGCGTCGGTTAATGTATCGTCGGGTTCTGTGCCTGCGCCTTCGCCGGCGTCGTTCTGGCAGGCGACCGTGGTGCACAATGCCACCAGCGAGAGTGTTGCGAGGAGCACGCGAAATTTGCGCGCGACTGAAGGTGTGTGGAGCATTCAGAACCTCACAGGTCAGCAAGCTGACAGGGAGGTATCTGTTTGACCTTCCAGCGTCCACGAGGTTATTTCCCATGCATCGAAGAACGGCATGCAGGCGTTGTGCGTCGCTGTAAATTGGCCGGAGCCTTCTTTTGTTCAGGTGGCAAAGATGTTGGAAGTAAATCAGTCGCTTCTTTTGCCCGCTGTTGGTCTCGCTGCGTGGACCTATGTCATGTGGGCGTGGATGTATGCGACGCGTATTCCCGCGATTCAACGTTCGGGTATGAAGCTGGACGGACATATTCCACGCGGTGAGCAGATGGCTACGCTACCTGCGGTGGTGCGGTGGAAGGCCGACAACTATAACCATCTGTTTGAGCAGCCGACGATATTCTACCCGGTTGTGATCATTGCGGCGCTTCTGCCGGGCAGCGGGGTTGCCGATGTCGCGCTCGCGTGGGCGTACGTCGTGCTGCGGGTGGTGCACAGCGTTTTTCAGGCGACGGTGAACCGGATCGAAGTACGATTCGCTCTGTTCTTTGTTTCGTCACTGGTGTTGCTTGCGCTGGTTGTTCGTACAGGAATGACGTTGCTGCAGGCGTGACGGTAGCGTTCAAGGTTACGGTGTGTGATGGCCCCATGGTCTGATGTGCAGGGCATCACGAGTTCCTGAGCTCGTCGTGTAGCCTGCGCATCACCTCGAGGTAGCGCTCGCGCATGTCAGCGGCGTACGGATTGTGGTTCTGCAGCACATCGAAGAGGTGGCCGGCGTCTTCGCGAACGGTGCGAACGGTGGTCGCCATGGCCTGAAAAGACGGGGGTGCAAGAGGTTCGTCGACATCAATGCCCAGCTCGACGATGCCACGTGCGACAAAGAAGGCCAGCGCGTGCGAATCGGCCATTTTTCGGTCATGTGTATGCGCGTCGACGTTCACCACGACACAGCCGAGCCGTTCGAAGAGGTCGCACACGGCCGAGGTGGCGGCGGCGTGCGGTGTGTCGTTGGCGCATAGCACGACGCGTCGGGGCTGCTCGCCACGCGCCAGACTCGCGGGTCCAAAGAGGGGGTGCGCCGGCACCCAGGCGATTTCGGTTCCGTAGACATCTCGAAGAATGTCGGCGGGTTCCACCTTCACGCTTCCGACATCGAGCACGACGGTGTGCCGGCCAAGCCATGGTTTGATGGCCTGTGCGGCGCGGCGAATGGCCGGCACGGGAACAGCGAGGACGACGAACGAGGCAGTGGAGCATGCCTGTAATGGTACACCGATCGGGTCGGGCACCGGTCGTTCGGCGTCCCATGCGCCGCACAGTATGCCATGCGCCTGAGCAAGGCTGACCAGGGCGGCCCCAAACTTTCCGTAGCCGATCACGACCAGCTCGGGGGGCGTGGTGAGGGACGGCTCAGCGTTCATGCTCATCTGGGTCAGGGGGATAATGGGGTGCTAACCACGAGTGTGCGCCCTGCAGTACCACTGCGGACGGGTGCGATCAAAGGGCCTCGGCTGGAGCGTGCGATATACTCACGGGCAAAGGCGACCGTGGACGTTGTTTTGGCTGGAGTCCGGGTTGGAGCCGCCGGCCGCGTCGTCGCGCGAGTGCTCCATCTCCAGCGGATCGACATCGGGGTCTACACGGACCTTCCGACGACGCAGACGGGGAGCAGGTTTCCCCTGTGAACTGGAACATCCAGGCGTCTCCGT
>JAGWVZ010000272.1 GCA_018970625.1 Myxococcales bacterium
CTTCTTCTTCCAGTTCTTCGATAGCGTTCGAGGGGCTATCGACCAGGATCGACACCAGATGTTCCTGAAGCTGCTGCTCGCGCAGGCTGTTCGGAATCGGCACCAGGGCAAGCAGCAGCAGCATCAGGGCCGCATGAGCCGACACAGAGATGATCTGGCTGGTCCAGTACTCGTTCTCACCCGTGACACCCTTGCCGAGGATCAGCCCCTGCGGGTTGGTCCACTGCAGGTAAAGGGAAACTTCACCGAGATGAACGACACCGTCGGTACCAGCGGAGATTTCGGCCGACGAGCCGGAGACCGGGCGAAGGTTGTCTTTCGAACCGACCTCCGCGGTCATGCCTTCGATGAGCGAAAGGGTGTAGCCGCTCCCAGACGCGGTCAACAGCGTATGTGCCGCTGCTTCCATGGGCACGTTGAAAGATGCAGCGCGCGACGCACCCAGCGTCACCGACTGGCCCGGGGCGAACGTGCGCTCACGCATCACGCTGCCATTCCAGACCTGAACTACTCGAAGTACTTTGGCCATGATTCCTCGAACCAGCTGCGGGCACGGTTCCGACGGCGCCCTCTGCGCAGCACTACGCCGCACCAAAAGGGAATCCGAACGAAAAAGGTGCCGGGACAATAAAGAGTACGGTGCCGAACGGTCAAGTGATTCGTTGCATCGTCGACAACGCGGAATCACTTCAGCCACGCCCTTGTGACACCAGACATCGGACAGGGTTCCCGAAGCGCTCCTCTTTTTTGAGATCCTCGGCGTTGGCGACCGCACCCACCGCGAATAGTTGCGCCAACTTCGCGTCCACACCACAGTAATGACGCCCCATCGACCACATCGCCGGCCCCGAAATTGACCAACGCCCTGCCCAGAACCGTCCGAAACCGACGCCTGTCTGTCGTTGTGGCGCTTGCGCTCGGCCTGCATGGCTCGCCGCTCCCGGCTCAGGCGCAGCGCGCTCCGCGAACCGACACCGTCCCGCAAACGCTCGGCGCGGATAGCCTGCCCCGGCCGATCACCGACCGGTATGTGGAAGAGGTGTCCGCGCGGCTCGCGTCACGGGTCGTCATGCTCCGGATCACCGAACAGCTGGATCCGCGCATGCAACCTTCCCAGGTGCAATGGTCCGGCGTGGCCGTATGGGTGCAACCCACGCCCGATGTGGGAACACACCTGGTCACCACCCACAGCGCCGTCGCACGCGCCACCTCACTCGAAGTGCTGCTCAACAACGAATGGGTCCCGGCGAGCATCGAATCGCTGTCGCCCTGGTACGATCTGGCGCTTGTCGTACCTGCAGGGCTCGACGCGGCCGTCGATGGACTCCCGGTGACCGACCCCACCGAAGCGCGCGTCGATGCGTGGCTGGCCGTGGTGAACGAACAGGCCGACGTCACGCTGCTGAGCACGTCCATCCGCGGTCACGACCCCGGTGAGGAGGGTCTGATGCTGAGCACCCCGTCCACGGCGCTTCCGGGCTCTCCGCTCGTCAATGGCGAAGGCGCTCTGCTGGGGCTGGTGAGCGTGCGCGAGATCGGTCGCCGAGCGCAGACACTTGTCGTGGGCGCCACGATGATCGGTGAGTGGTGGCAGGCCCGCAATGACAACGGCTCCGAGGTCATGTGGCAACCGAACGTGGCCGTGGAACAGGTCGACCCCGGCGTGGGTCTTGATACGGCTGACCCATGATCACGGGGTCCTGTCATGCAGGTTGACCGGGGCATGGGCCCGCTCGAAGTCATTCGAGCGCGTCTGGCGCGCGACCCTCGCCCCTTTGTGTTGGGGGTGTCGGGCGGCGTCGACTCGATGGTGCTGCTTCACCTGTGTGCTGGCCGCAGCAGCCCGACCAGCGCTGTGCACGTGCACCACGGGCTCCGGGCTGCCGCTGACGATGACGCCGCGCTGGTGGGCGAGACCTGCTCCCGGCTCGGCGTACCGCTTCGGGTCGTCGCCGTGTCGGGCGACGCGTTGCGAAACAGCCCATTCGGCATTGAAAGTGCAGCGAGAACAGCGCGTTACAATATACTTGCTGAACAGGCGCGCCCAATCGGGGCGTGTATCCTGACCGCCCACCACGCCAACGATCGGCTGGAAACCCTGTTGATGCGTCTCGGTCAGGGCACGGGCTTGACCGGGCTTGCGGGACCTGATGCAGAGACACTCTGGGATGGGGTCCCGGTGTGGCGTCCTTTACTGGACCTCTGGAAGTCAGAGATTCTGGCGTGGGCGGACGAGCACAGGCTCGTCTGGTCGCACGATGATATGAATGACGATCCGGGCTATGAGCGGGTCAGGATTCGGCACGAGGTCGTGCCAGTCGTCATGGACTCTTTGCCGCTTGAACCGCTTCGTCGCTCGCTTCGGCAGGTAGCCGATGATGCAGGTCTGCTGCGGTGGCTGGTGGAGCGCGAGCGACAGCAGCTGACGCTGCAGCGCAGTGAGGACCGCGTTGTGCTGGATCGGCGGCGCCTGTGCGAGCTGCCGGAGGGGCTTTGCAGGGCGGTCGTGCACCAGTCGTTGCTGCTCGTGCTGAACCGGGGCGACCGGCGGGCGCGGCCCGAGTCGCGCTGGGTGGTCGAGGTCGTGCGGCTCATTCGGCGTCCCGGGCCTTCGGTTGTGCTGGGGCGCCGGGTTCGCTGCGAGATCTCCCGCGAGCGGGTGACGATCGGCTACACGACAGACCCGCGTGCGGCGCTTGTTGACCACGAAATTTCGGGAGACGAATTGAAACCGGACCCGCACTAACCTTGTCATTCGTTACGATTCCCGACATACTTCACCGCTGCGCGCTTGCCAGACAGCGGGTTGCGTTTATCGCTGAGGCGGTGAGTCGGCAGGTTCACGAAGAACCCGGCGCCGACGACAGGAGTACACGTTGAAGCACTCTCATAAGACTATCCTGCTGTGGCTGGTTCTGTTCGCGCTGGTCGTCATCGTCATTCAGATTGTGACCACCGAAGCTCGCCCCGGCGTGACGGTGCCGTTTTCGACCTTCAGGGATGCCGTCGAGCAGAACGCCGTCGAGGAAGTGACCCTGCACGCGGATGGACAGATCGAAGGCCTGTTCCGCGAGGCGTCGGCCGAGGAATTCGGCGAGGGCCGGCGGGAGTTTGAGTCCGTCGGTATCGTGACGACAGATCTTCAGGATCTGATGACCGCTCGTGATGTGACGTACACGTTCCTGGCACCCGAGCCGAACCTGTGGCAGCCGCTCCTGACCGTCGGCATTCCGCTGGTGATCGTGCTGCTGATCGTCATGTTCTTCACACGTCAGCTGCAGTCGGGCAGCGGTCGTGCCATGAGCTTTGGGAAGTCCAAGGCGCGAATGCTGAACGAGTCGCAGAACAAGGTCACGTTCGCCGACATCGCAGGCATTGACGAGCCCAAGGTCGAACTCGTTGAAATCGTTGAGTTCCTTCGCGACCCCAAGAAGTTCACCCGGCTGGGCGGACGCATCCCCAAAGGCGTCCTCCTGATGGGTTCTCCGGGTACAGGCAAGACGTTGCTTGCCCGAGGCGTGGCCGGTGAAGCCGGCGTCCCGTTCTTCAGCATCTCGGGCTCGGACTTTGTCGAGATGTTCGTCGGTGTTGGCGCAAGTCGTGTCCGAGACCTGTTCGAGCAGGGCAAAAAGAACGCGCCCTGCATCATCTTTATCGACGAGATCGACGCGGTCGGTCGTCACCGCGGCGCCGGCATGGGCGGTGGACATGACGAGCGCGAGCAGACGCTGAATCAGCTGCTGGTCGAGATGGACGGCTTCGAATCGAACGACGGTGTTATCCTGATCGCCGCAACCAACCGGCCCGACGTCCTCGACCCGGCGCTGTTGCGCCCGGGACGCTTTGATCGACACGTCATGGTGCCTCGGCCTGATGTCGCCGGTCGCGAAGGAATCCTGCAGGTGCACACCCGCAAGACCCCGCTGGCGGGCGAAGTGGACCTGAAAACCATCGCTCGCGCCACGCCCGGATTCAGCGGTGCTGACCTCGAGAACCTCGTCAACGAGGCCGCGCTCATCGCGGCACGCAAGAACAAGGACGTTCTTGAAAACGAGGACTTCGACGAGGCCAAGGACAAGGTCATGATGGGTGTCGAGCGAAAGTCCGCCATCATCAGCGACCGCGAAAAGAAGGTCACCGCGTATCATGAGGCTGGACACGCCATCATCGCCGCCCTGCTTCCACAAGGCCGCGACGTCGACCCTCTGCACAAGGTCACGATCATCCCCCGCGGTCGTGCACTCGGCGTCACGCAGCAGCTGCCCTCCGAAGATCGCCTGAGCTACTCCAAAGACTGGGCGCTGAACCGACTGACCATCATGATGGGCGGCCGAGCGGCAGAAGAGATCATCTACATCCAGTTCACCACGGGCGCGGGCAATGACCTTGAGCAGGCAACCAACCTTGCCCGGCGCATGGTGTGTGAATGGGGAATGAACGACGCGATTGGCCCCGTCAACTTCGGCGGCGGCGACAACGAGGTCTTTCTGGGCCGCGACTACAATCGCCAGAGTCGCCCTTACTCCGAACAGACCGCCATTCTCATCGACACCGAGATTCAGCGACTGCTCAAGAATGAATACGAGCACGCTCGCACCATCCTCCGCGAAAACCTGGACCTGCTCCACGAACTCACGACCGCCCTTCTGGAATGGGAGACGCTCGACCAGTCCGAGCTGGAGCTCATCATGCAGGGACGCATGGAAGAAGTGCGACGCGCACGCAGCCGCAAGCGCGACGAGGTGGGAACCCGCCGAGCTCCGGCACGTGGTTTCACCACTCCCGATGTGGAAGACCGGGTACGAACGGAAGGACCTCGCACGTTGAAGCCGGCACAGGCAGCCGGTGCCGATTCGTGAGCGTGGTCGCGCGACAGCGCGTCGCGCACCCTGCCCTCACAGTCTGGCAACATCGACGCGGCACTCTCACGGTCGAACCAGGTGGTCTGGTGATGGCCATCGTGAATGTGACGCCTGACTCGTTTTCAGACGGCGGGAAGTTTGCTGAACCAGAACGAGCCATCGAGCGCGCGCTTCAGCTGGCTGAGCTCGGGGTCGACATCATTGACATTGGCGGCGAGTCCACGCGACCCGGAGCCAGCCCTGTATCCGTGCAGGAGGAACTGGACCGTGTGCTTCCTGTGCTGGAAGGGATTCGGGCAGCATCGGAGATCGTGATCTCGGTGGACACATGGAAGGCGAGCGTCGCGGAGGCCGCGATTCGGGCTGGCGCGGACATCATCAATGATGTGAGTGGCTTGCAGGACCCCGAAATGGTCACAACGATCAAGGATTCCGCTTCGGGAATCGCGGTGATGCACCTGCATGCGCCACTCGCCAGCATCCACGAAGTCCCCCTTCTGGAGGGCGACGTCGTCGGGTCTGTTCGAGACTCACTTCAGGCACGCATCGCCCAGCTCACGGCTGCCGGTATCCCGGAGCGCCGAATCGCGGTTGACCCCGGACTGGGATTCGGCAAGTCGCTGGAACAAAACTACGCCCTGCTCGCTTCTCTCAATC
>JAGWVZ010000273.1 GCA_018970625.1 Myxococcales bacterium
GACTGGACCCTCCCGGGAATCCGGATCCAGACGTAACCACAGCGTGGCCTCATCGTAACCATACAGCAATCGCTGTAAGAGGCGATGCGCCCGATACATCGCACCACTGCCCGACCTGGGATAATAGACACCCGCGCCGTGCCACTCGTAGAAGTCGCTCACGCGACCATCAATCCGCGGCTGTATGGTTCGCGTTGGCAACAGAAGTTCATGCGACCGGGCGACCAGTGACGCGTCCGGCGCCTGCGCCAGTGCGGGCAGAGGCTCGCCCAACAGCTCCCACACGACCCCACACTGTGCCCGAAAGAGCTGATCAAACTGTGCGTCGTTCTGACTCTCGAAGTCGTCGCCATACCACCAGAACCAGTCCGACCCCTCTGCCATCATGAGCGCCTCGCGGGCAGCCTCGGGCACTACCTCACCTTGCGACTCTCGTTGCCGTACCAGCTCACGCGTTAATACCAGAAGGTCCCAGCCCCGGTTTTTCGCTTCCACACCGATCCAGATTCGGAAGTCGGCGTTGATCCAGGAGCCGCTGTGCAGGTGCTGCAGAAAGTCTCTGGCGCTCGCCGCTATCTCGCCCATCGTCGCCGTGCGGCACCACGAGGAGCTCCGCAGCTGGCTGTAAAGCGCGTCCAGAAACGGAATCCCGTCATCGAGGTAGGCTTCCCAGGGGTTTTCTCCATCGAGAATAACAGCCAGACCGCCACCTCGCCCGTTGCCAGAGGCAATCTGACGCTCCTGAATACGCAGCACAAAGTCGTGGGCGGCGTCGGATGCGGGGCGCTGCGCGTAAGAAAACCCCACCGCGTCGCTGATCGAGTGATCCCGAAACAACAGCGCGACGCGTCCATCGGGACTGCCTGCCAACCACCCTCGCAGATGCGGCGGGCCTGACACGGCATCATGAAGCGAGCGAGTCAGCACCTCCTCGTCTGACGCGATCCAGCGAACCCCGTGTCGGGCAAATACCGGGATCACTTCGGGCGCAACGGAACCTTCAGCCGGCCACATGCCCACCGGCCGCACGCCAATCCAGTCCTCGACCTCGCGAAGCGCGCGCGAGACATGCAGATCGGCGTCGCCACCCCCGACGAAGCGTTGCGGCATGGGATGGTCAGGAAGACAGCGGCGGGCGATGTCACTGTCCAGAATGAGTGGCAGTATCGGATGGTACATCGGCGTGGTCGACACCTCGACCTGACCACGCTCCACCAGCGCCTGCCACCGCTGCCCAAGCCCACGCAGAACACCAAGCTGAGCATCCAGAACCACCTGACGGTCTTCGTCGCGGTAGTTTCGCCGCCTTGCTACCAGCGCAGCGACGGCTGGAATGGTGCTTCGCATCCATTGTCCACACCACTGTAGATTGAAGAGCACCTGCAGGTCGACCAGCTCCTGCCGACCAAACGCTCGCCAACCGCCAGACTGCCTCAGCCGCAATAGCTCAGCGAATCGTTCGTGCGGCCGCACCAACCGATCCCAGTGGCACGAGAAGAACTGCTGAACCATGAACTCCCGATCGAGCTCGCTCAGCTCGTCCGGATTTGCCAGCGTCAGAAACCAGAAATCATCCCGGACATCCGACTCCGCATACATGCGAATCTGCCGAACCAGCACCCCTGAAAAATTGACCGTCATGCGCACGTCGGGATGCCGCTCGAGCATCCATGCCATGTCGCTATACGATTTGGCTGCATGCAGGCGCACCCAGGGAAGCATCAGATGCGAGCGCCCGGGCCATCCGTAAAACGGCTGATGCATGTGCCACAAAAATGCGACCCGGAATGCTTCTTCCCCCGTTGCGCTCATTCCTGCTCTGCTCATCGAAAATTAGTACCTTTGGGCACCACCACGAGCCCTGAATCCGTTACCGTGAACCCCCGCGCCGCGTCCGCAACAGGGTCCACTCCAATCCAGGTACCCGGAGGAACCTCTACACCCTTGTCGATAATCGCGTTCTTCACCACTACGCGCCGCCCGATATTCACACCGTCCAGCAGAATGCATCCCTCGACCGTCGAGAACGAGTTCACGCGCACCATCGGAGAGAGGAGCGACTTCGAGATTTGACCGCCCGAGATGATGCAGCCTTCGCACACCAGCGACTCAGTGGCCATACCTACGCGATCCAGATCCGCGTGAACAAACTTCGCGGGAGGATGATTGCGGAAGTCCGTTCGAATCGGCCAGTCGCGGTTATAAAGATTCATGACCGGCGACACCGCGATCAGATCCATGGACGCCTGATAATAGCTGTCGATCGTGCCCACGTCGCGCCAGTAACCACGCTCCGCCAGAGACATTCCGGGCACCGGATTCTGGCTAAAGTCGTAGACCTGAATATGCGAGCCCTCGGCGAGCATGCGAGGGATGACGTCCTTTCCGAAGTCGTGCGTCGTGTCTTCACGATGGGCGTCCTCGACGATACGATCCACCAGCACCTTACGACGAAAGATGTAGTTGCCCATGCTGGCCAGCGCCATGTCAGGACGACCCGGCATCGCCCTGGGATGGCGGGGCTTCTCATCAAAACCGATCATGCGACCCAGTGCATCCACCTCAATGATGCCGAACTGGTGGGCCTCACTGAGCGGCACCGGGATGGCGGCGATGGTCATCTCGGCTCCCGATGCGACATGCTCATCCAGCATGTGCGCAACGTTCATCTTGTAGATGTGGTCGGCACCAAAGACAGCCACATGCTCGGGTGATTCATCATCGATGACGTTGAGATTCTGAAAAATGGCGTCAGCCGACCCTTTATACCAGTCCAGCCCAGTGCGTTGCTGAGCGGGTACGGGCTCCACAAACTGGTCGAGCGCCCGGGACAGGCGCCATGCACGCGACAGGTGCCGGGTCAACGACTGGCTCATGTACTGCGTCAGGACGACGATCTGAAAAAGCCCGGAGTTGACCAGGTTCGACAGCACGAAGTCGATGAGTCGATAGCGCCCACCAAAGGGTACGGCCGGCTTGGCGCGGTCGACGGTGAGCGGCATCAGGCGAGCCCCGCGACCGCCAGCCAAAACCATAACGAGAGTTCGATGAATCGGATTTCTCAACATGCGACCCACCTGGCTAAAGACGTGAACTCACGGCATAACCAGCACGTACACGATCGCCAGAACAAGAGCCAGCACCAGCAAGGCGATTCCCAGCACAATCGGTTTTGGCAGCCCCGAAGAGCCCGTGGCTACAGCAGCCGGCGCGGGAGCCGAGACATCTTGTGCCTTCTCTGGTGCCTCAGAGGGCGACACGGGCGGTACAACCGGGCCTGATGTAGCGGTCGGCGCTGGCCCGGGACCATCCGACCGCAGGTCGTTTGTCAGAGAAGCTGCTGGCGACCGCGCGGGCTTTGGGCCCTGCAGTGACGGCAGCACCTCGCGCTGGCCGTCCGACGTCGCTGTCACCGCCACGTGGGGACGAGTACTCATACCATCCGACCGCTGCGCTGGACGTACCATCGAGAGCGGAATGACGACGCTGTCTTCTTCGCTTGCACCCTTGCGAGATGCATACGAGGTCGCCGTCTGGATCACCGCCGCCGGTTCATCAGCGTCGTCGAACCCAAAGCCTTCCCAGTTGCGCGGATCCTCTTTCTGGCTGGCGTCACCCCCGGAGGACGAGTCGAAACCGACAGGTGCGACGCGATTCAGCTCGAGCTGAATGGCCTGCGTCAGCATGGCGCTGGTGGTCTTGTCACGGGGACCACTCGGCTCACTCAACACCGCCTTCAGGTAGGCCGCCACATCGTAGGCGGTCACCACCGAAGCCGTGGACGACAGGTAGCCGCTCAACCGCCGACCCAGCTCCTCGGCGCTCTGAAAGCGCTCGTTCGGGTCACGAGCCAGTGCACGGCGAATCACCTCTTCCAGCTCGACCGGCACCGATGGATTCAGCGCGCGCAACGACGGAATCTCGGCTTTCCGAACGAGCTGAAGGGTGTCCCAGTCGGCATTGCCCTGAAACAAACGCCGCCCTGCCAACATCTCCCAGAGCACGATTCCGGCAGCAAAGACGTCGGTGCGGCGGTCAACCGCCTCGCCCAGCGCGGCCTCGGGGGACAGGTAGCCGAATTTGCCCTTTACCACCCCGGGGTCGGTCACCGAGACCTGTGAGGCTGCCTTGGCAAGCCCAAAGTCGGTCAGCTTTACCTCGCCGGTCCACGACAGGAGGACATTTGGCGGGCTCACGTCACGGTGCACAATGTTCAGGTCGCGCCCCCGCGGGTCCGTCCTGTTGTGTGCGTAATCCAGTCCCTGGCAGACCTGAACCGCAATGTACACCGCAATGGGAACCGGTAGCGGCCCCTGCCGCAGGCGCGCCGCTTCGACAACGCGCTTCAGGTTGGCACCCTCAATGTATTCCATCACGATGAAATACACATCGTCCGTCTGCACCACATCGAAAACGGACACGATGTTGGTGTGACTCAGATACAGCGACAGTCGGGCTTCATCCAGAAACATCCGAATGAAACCATCGTTGGCGGACAGCTGCGGTAGCACCCTTTTGATGGCGACCGGCTTTTCGAACCCTTCCAGGCTAACCGCGACCGCTTTGAATACCTCGGCCATGCCTCCGGCATCGAGACGTTCAAGGATCTGATATCGGTCACCGGACTGAGCGCTCATGTGCGAAACCCAATAACAAAAAACCAACGCGGGGCTGTGCATAGCACGGGCAATGCGCGGTTGTATAGCGCACCGACCCGCAATCTTCGATAGCTACAGCGACCGCTTTGCAGGGCGCCAGAACGCAGTCCACCTTCGTTGCATGGCTGACCGCGGCGTAACGCGCCGACTTACACGGCCCGGTCGATCACCCGGTACAACACCACCGGCTCTCGCTTTCCTTTCAGCGTGCGCGCGGGGAGTTCTTCGGTCCTGAACTTGCCCGGGGTTGCAGCCACGACGTCGGGTGAAACGATGATCTCGCCGGTAGAGGCAGCCGAGCACAGGCGGGAACCGGTATTCACGACGTCACCGACGATCGTGTAGTCCATGGCGCGATTCGAGCCCATGTAACCCGCGACCACCTCGCCCGTGTTCACGCCAATGCCGACGCCCAGCGGTTCGAGCCTTCGCAACAGGCGCTCTTCGTTGAAGGCGCGCAAGGCGCTCTGCATCTCAATAGCGGCCATGACAGCGCGCTCGGCATGATTATCGACGGCAATGGGAGCGCCCCAGACGGCCATAATCTCGTCACCCACGAATTTATCGAGGGTGCCGCCATGCTTGAAGATCACGTCCACCATGATCTCGAAATACTCGTTGAGCATCGTGACCACCGTCTGCGCGGGCTGACGCTCGCACATGCTCGTGAAACCTCGAATATCCGCAAACAAAACAGAGACATATCGCATGTCCCCGCCTTTCTTGATGTCCACCCGCCCGGCGATGACTTCATCGACGAGCTCCTGCGGCAACAGACGCCCCAGCTGCTCGCGCACCAGCGCATCCTGCCGAACCCGATCCACCAGACGAGAGTGTTCGAT
>JAGWVZ010000274.1 GCA_018970625.1 Myxococcales bacterium
AAAAAGAAAAAGGCCCTTTATCGAAGGCACGGCGGGGAGACTCAGCATCACCATGCGCCGCTAACCCCGGGATCTACTTCGGTACGAAAATTAACGGTCAATGATTCAGGAGATACACTCGGCCGTTCCGGACTCCATTCACACACCCGTTGTGTTGAAGGGTCCAACCTGAGTCGGTTCAGATGCCACAAAGCGGCCCGAGGCCACAGGGAGCATGTTCCGGGTTGGACACGGGAAGTAGCCAGGCCGCTCCTTGTTGCGCCAGACGTTTACCCGCAGTCGCCGCGCTTAGTTGCGCATTCGATCACGGCTGTCAAGCGTGCACGCTCGTTTCCCCACCCCTCGCAAACGTGTCAGGCCGGACTAACCGGCTGCAGCGCCTGCTGCATCAGCGACGTCATGCGTGATGCAAAACGGGCCGGATCCTCCACCGGGCTCCCTTCCGTCAGCAGCGCCTGATCGTAAAGCAGCTCGACCCAGTCGCGCAGCGTACCTTCCGAACCGGCGTCATCGACCATACCCGACAGCTTCTGGATCACCGTATGTCCAGGATTCACTTCCAGAATCCGCTTCGTCGCCGGAACGTCGTAACGGTTGGCCTGCATCAGACGCTCAATAAAGCTCGGCAAGCCACCCTTCGGAACCACCAGACAAACCGGAGAGTCCTGCAGGCGAGTCGACACTCGAATATCGCTCACCCGATCACCCAGAATGTCCTTCATGCGGGTTGTCAGGCGGTCGGCCGTCTCCTTCTGCTCGTCCGTCGGCTTCTCGTCCAGGTCCAGATCGGCCGACATCGCGTTCACCAGCGGGCGACCATCGAACTCCCTCAGCGAGTCCACCAGCCAGTGATCGACCGGATCGACCAGCAGCACGATCTCCCATCCACGACGACGCAACCCTTCGATATGAGGCGCATTCTCCACCGCGCGACGCGAGGCGCCGTGCGCGAAGTAAATCGCCTTCTGGTCTTCCGGCATTCGCTCCACGTAGCTCGCCAGCGACACCGGCTCCGTCGATGTCGTCGTCTCGAAGCGCAGCAGCTTTGACAGACGCTCGCGGTGCTCGGGCTCGTTCGGAATCCCCTCCTTCAGCACCTTTCCGAACTGCGACCACAACGTCGTGTAGTCTTCCGGGCGATCCGTCGCGATCGAATCCAGCAGGTCCAGCACACGCTTCACCAGCTGCTTGCGAATCGTCCGCGTCACCTTCGAATCCTGCAGCAGCTCACGCGACACGTTCAGCGGCAGGTCGTCCGAATCCACCACGCCGCGCACAAAACGCAGCCACGGCGGCAGCAGCTCCTCGCACTCGTCCATGATCAGAACACGGCGAACATACAGCTTCACACCATGAGAACGATCGCGATCGAACAGGTCGAACGGCGCGCGCTTCGGAATGAAAAGAAGGCTGTGGAACTCGGTCGCCCCTTCAATGCGGAAGTGCGTGCGTGCCAGCGGTTCGGCATAGTCACGCGTCAGATGCTCGTAGAACGTCGTGTACTGCTCGTCGGTGACCTCGGAAGCCGAGCGACGCCACAGCGCGCTCGCCTTGTTGATGGTCTCCCACTCCACCTTCGACTCTTCGCCCTCTTCCTTCGACTCCGTACCCAGAAGAATCGGGTAGTCGATGTAGTCGCTGTAGCGCTCGACCAGCGTGCGCACGCGCCAGTCGTTGGCGTAGTCCTTGTGCTCGTCCCGCAGGTACAGCGTCAGAGTCGTCCCAGCCTCGGCGCGCGTCGCCGGCTCGACCGTGAACGACTCCTTCGCATCCGACGTCCAGCGCCATGCCTCGTCGCTACCCACCGCACGCGAAACGACCTCTACGCGGTCGGCCACCAGGTACGCGCTATAAAAACCAACGCCGAACTGACCAATCAGGTTCGACTGCGCCGACGCCTTCGCCTCCTTCAGCTTCTCGGCAAACGCGCGCGTTCCCGAGCGTGCGATGGTGCCGAGGTTGTCGATGAGCTCCTGACGCGACATGCCGATGCCGTTGTCGCTGATCGTCAGAATCCCGTCGTCCTCGTAGCCCTGCAGACGGATCTCCAGCGACGCCGTCTGCCACTCCGGGCGGCTCATGCTCTCAAACCGGCGCTTGTCGAGCGCGTCCGACGCATTCGACAGCAGCTCGCGCAAGAAAATCTCTGGGTTGCTGTACAGCGAGTTGATCACCAGGCTCAGCACCTGATGCACCTCTGCCTGAAACGCATGGGTCTGTGGGGTCTCGGTACTCACGATGGCCTCCGTCCGGGGGTGGTGTTGATGGGTTCACGCGGGTTGGCAATCTTTGCACCGCCCTGCCCCATGCAAGCCCATTCCCGAATTTCCCCGCCCATCGAACCGTACTCCCACCCCCGATTCAGGGGTCCGGCGTCTCGGCAATGCGCAGAATCTCATCGTACTCGTCCTCGGTCACCGGCATCACCGACAGGCGATTGCCCCGCTGCAACAGCCGCATCTGCTGCAACAGCGCGCTGCATCGCAGGTCATCGAACGTCACCTGACGCTGCACCGGCCTCAGCGCCTTCAGATCCACCATCACCCAGCGCGGATTCCCGGGTGTCGCCTTCGGGTCGTAGTACTCCGACGACGGGTCCTGCGCGGTGTGGTCCGGGTAGGCCTCACGCACGACCTCACAGATGCCCGCGAGGTGCGGCGGTACCGCGTTGGAGTGCCAGAACAGCACACGATCGCCCAACTTCATGCCATCACGCATAAAATTACGCGCCTGATAGTTACGAACACCATCCCAGGAGCTAATCCCACCCGGCTTTGCGCTATGCATCGCAAAACTGTGAACATCGGGCTCTGACTTCACCAACCAGTAGTTGCGCACCACATCACTCCTTCATCGACCTGCGCATCGGGGCAGACCGTCGACTGCCACCACACGCGCCCTGTTTGCGCACACCCGGCCAGAATCACAACCGGCTTGCACCAGAACCGCATCGGACAGGCAGGGCGGCGGCTCCGTTCAACGCCGCCAACGCGCCGGGCTACGCCGGCGCGTGAAACTCAATCACCGTGATCTCGGGCGGCGCACCAACGCGCATGGGTGGTCCCCAGTAACCCGTGCCACAGCTGATGTAAATCTGCGTATCTCCCCGACGATGAAGGCCTTTCAGGTACGGCTGATCCAGCGTCACCAGATGACTGAACGGCCAGATCTGCCCGCCGTGGGTGTGCCCAGACAGCTGCAGGTCCACCCCAAGCCGAACCGCGTCCACGATGTGTTTCGGCTGATGAGCGAGCAGGATCAGCGCCTGCGACACATCATGACCACCCATGGCACGGTCGGGGTCTGCGCCGTGACCGGGACCAAACTGGTGCGCCGTCCAGTCATCGACGCCCGCCAGAGCGAACGACGCACCCGGCTCACCCACCTGCACCCGTTCGTTGCGCAGCACCCGTACACCCAGCTCCGGCAGGAAACGCAACCAGCCGTCCACCTGCGAGTAGTACTCATGATTTCCGGTCACAAAGTACGTTCCGTGCTTCGATACCAGCCCAGCCAGCGGCGCCACCTCGGCCCCCAGCTCTTCTACCGTCCCGTCTACCAGGTCACCCGTGATCGCCACCAGGTCGGGCTGCAACCGGTTCGTCTCCTCGACGACCATGCGCACAAAGTCTCCTCGAATGGTCTGACTCACGTGGATGTCCGTCAGCTGCACCATCCGAAAGCCATTCAGAGCCGCTGGCCAACGAGGAATCTCCACCCGCAGGTTCACAATGCGCGGCTTCACCAGCACCCGCGCTACGCCGCCAACCGTCATCGCCGCAACGGTACCGCCCACGACGGCCGAAATGCCGCCCGTCAGAAGAGCGCGGCGAGACTCCAGAACGCCGGGATCGCCCTGCCGCACCCACACCCACTCCACAAACCAACGCACGGGCTCCATCGCAAACGTGAACATAAACGCCAGAAACAGACTGCCCATCCACGTAAAGCCCAGCCACGCCGCAGGCATCGCGATGAACGCCGGTCCCAGCCGTGACACCAGCGGCGTGGTCACCTGCAACAGAAAACCTGCCACAAGCGTCCAGGTCAGCGCGGTACGCCAGACACCCACACTCAGCGGAGCCACCAGCCGCAACCACACAAAACCATGCAGGAGCAGTGACAGGGTGGTCACCACCGTAAGAAAGATCGCAATTCGAAAAGGGGTCATGTATCGAGCTTCCGGTGCCTTGAAAGGCGTCGATGCCATCGCAGGAAGAGCGCGCTCGACCACGAACGGGCGACGCCAGAATGGCACCTGCACCGACACACATGGCCGAAATGAACCGGCCGATCTTCGGGTTTGTTCCGCATGGAAGGGTTCTTTGCGTTCTTTCAGTCTGGCAGCACCCGTAACGCGCTGTTTGGGATCATGATGCTGGTCTCACTCTTTTCGCTCACGCGACGATACTTTCGCCAGCGAAGTGAGCGAGCGCCCGTGACCCGTGTGGATGATGCCGGCATTCGCGCCATGGTTGCACGCGGTGATCGCTACCGCGCCATGAAGATTTACCGCGATATGCATCGTGTAGATCCAACCGAAGCGCGGAGAGTCATTGAGACGATGGAAGCCGAGCTGGCCGCACAGGCTCAACCACCACCGCCCTGAAAAGTTCAAGCGCTTCGTAGGTTTACACACGCCACGGGCGACCACGGAACATCGAACTGGCAAAGCGTCCCAGCATGGGAAGTGCGCGCCGGCAGCGCAGTCCAGCGACGGTCAGGGCAGTGAGCGAACGAGGCGAAAACCTACCGTGCGGCGCCCTATCGCCGCCATGCCTTCCCGGGCGGCCACCCGACACAGCTCGGCCGTATCGCGATAACTGCACCCGCGCACAACGCGACTGCTGCCCTGCTGGGGGCCCGTGGGGTCGGTCACCGCCTCGCTCGGCAGCGGCGCGTAATAATCCCACACCCACTCGGATGCGTTCCCAATGACGTCGTAAAGCCCGTTGGGGTTTGGCTGCCGCGATCGAATCGGCTGAGGGCCGCACCGCTCGGCGCCGATATTCCAACGGCTGCAGTCTTCTCCCGGGCTCCAGGCAACCGCGCTGTTGCCTCCGTAAACGGCGATGTTACCCAGCACAGGGTCCAGCGGACTACGACCGGTAGTGGTCACGCTACCCGCCCACGTGGACTCGTTGATGCCTGCTCGTGCGGCAAACTCCCACTCGGCTTCGGTGGGCAGTCGATACCCCTCGCAGCGCACCCCCTCAGGCCAGGACACGGTGCGCACTCCGTTGTCACTTGTGATCAGGTAGCAGCTGTCCAGACCGTCATTCATGGACCGCGCGTTCGCGTACAGCGCTGCGTCAGCCCAGGAGACATTTGTGACGGGGCAATCATCGCCGCAGGCGGCGAAATCATCGGGCATGGCGGCCATCAGCTCGCCATACTCCCCACGCGTCACCTCGTGGTCCTGCACAGCAAGGCGATAGGTCAGGGTCACCCGATGGGAATGTTCATCGGAGCGACGACCCGGCTCCGT
>JAGWVZ010000275.1 GCA_018970625.1 Myxococcales bacterium
TCGCTCGAAATGTCGGTCGCAAACACGCGCTGGAGCTTGTTCTTACGGGAGCGGCCATCTCGGCGACGCGCGCTGCCGAGATAGGGCTGATTAACAGGGCGGTGCCGAGGGCTGAGCTGGACGTGAGCGTCAATGCGCTGGCGAACGACCTTGCGTCGTTGTCCCCCATCGTGCTGCAGCTGGGGCGACAGGCATTCTATACGATGGAGGATCTGCCGCTCGATCAGGCGCTGCAGTATCTGTGTGGTCAGTTGACGGTCAATACCCTCACCGAAGACGCCAGCGAAGGCCTGATGGCATTCATTCAAAAGCGAAAGCCTGAATGGACCGGTAAATAGGGAGCGTCATCCCCATCACGGGTAGCGAGCGCAGGCTCATGTCGTACCGGCCACGACAGCGCGACGGACTCCGCCACAGGAGCTGCGCAACGTGATTGCGAGGTTCAGTCTTCGATGACGACCCGCACGCCGCCCAGTCGCGGCGCTGCCGTTACCGGATTCTGAAACATCCAGCGCAGCAATTCGCGATAATAACCAAACAGTGGAATGGTGCGCGCTACCTCGTCCCGTACCTCTTCACGGCGCTGCTTGAATGCAGAGTGACTCTGCGTGGTCAGGCGTTGTAACTCGAGGGTGTTATTCTCGAGCGTCTGCACCTGAATTTCGACTGTTTTTCCCGAGATAAGAAACACCGATTTTAGTGCGCCCCAGCCGCTCTTCTTGCCACTGTCGTGAAGATAATCCTTGGTTTCAACCGTTTCGGTTGGCACATCGTGGACATCCAGCCGGTACAGAACACCCCCCGAGCGGCAGGCAGAAACGAGCCAGTCGTGAACGTGGCGAGCATCGGGGTCGGAGCCGACCACGATTTTCACGCCAAAGATATCTTTTACATAGCGGCTGTATTGCGACAATTGTTTGTCGCGTGAGACAATTCCGTCGAGGTCAAAGATTTCGTCGACCACCTTGTTCCATATCTCTTCTTCCGCCTTGATACGGCTGGTAATTCGGTGCACCAGCGGCTCACTCAATACCAGAGGCAGATATTCGACATAATTCGCGACCAGGCGAGGCTCAACAAAAGTATCGTTGACGAGCATGCGCATGCGCTCAAGCACCGATTGGCCCAGCGCGAGATCGGTCTGTCCGTAGAGTGCTTCTTCGCGGATGGCGTGCTCGATTCGCATGCGCTCGCCGGTCTCGGCCACTTCGCACACGACCACGGACTGCCGTTCGCACTGACCCGCCATGAGCGAGTCGGTAAGGCGTTTGCAGACCCGGTGAAGCACGGATTCACCTTGCCGGATTCCGTGATTGAACGACTCGCGCACCAGCGCCAGTTGCGCCTGCGAGAAGGTCAGCGTGTGTTCGTCATGAGGATTGGCCATCATGCGGCTTCGCGCACGGGCCAGATAGGCCGTGAGCTCATGGACGGGCGCCGCGTGAAGGGCCATTCGCAGAGGGTTGAGTTCGAGTGTGTCTGGCATGGCGTACAGGCAGGATTCGACGATGAAGCGCCGTTGTGTACGTCGTTCATGGCTCGGCGGCAACCTGCTGCGTACGCCTATAGCCCGAGCACATCCGTCATGTGGTAGCGGCCCGCCGCCCTACCAGTCAGCCAGCGAGCTGCCCGCAACGCGCCACGCGCGAAAATCGTGCGGTCGGTGGCGCGATGGGTCAGCTCGAGCCGTTCGCCGGAACCAAAGAGGAAGGCGGTGTGTTCGCCCACCACGTCTCCCCCGCGAACGCCGAAGATGCCCAGCTCGCCGGCACTTCGCGCGCCGACGATACCATCGCGGGAGCGCCGCCAGTGCGCTTCGCCTTGCACGCCATGACCAGCGTCAGCGGCGCGTGCCAGCAGTAGCGCAGTGCCAGACGGTGAGTCCTTCTTCATGCGATGGTGCAATTCGACAATCTCGGTATCCCAGTCACGCAAGGTCGTGGCGGCCTGTTGCACCAGCGCGGCCAGCACGTGAACGCCTGCGCTCATGTTGTTGGCGTGAAGGACAGCGTTGTATTGAGCGAGCTGCTGAAAGCGTTCTTCGTGTGCAGCGTCCAGACCGGTGGTGCCGCTGACGAGCGGGTAACCGTGGGTCGCTGCAAAGTCGCACGCCACGCAGGTGCCCTGCGGTGCCGAAAAATCAATGACAACAACTGGATAACCGTGTTCCTCGACCGAGCGATCGGCGCCGCGCGAGCCGATGGAGCCGCAGAAGTGAATGTCACCGGCTTCATCGGCGACACGCTGAATGGCCTGGCCCATGCGGCCCGACGCGCCTACCAGCCAGACACCCAGCGATGGCGTATTCATCGCGCCACCCCGAGCGCCTGACAGCGCGACCACAGTGCGTCGGTCAGAGCATCTTCCATGGCCAGCAGGGGCAGACGAAGGGTGCCGTCGCCAAATCCGAGTCGCGCCACCAGCGCCTTCACTGGAATGGGATTTGCCTGCTCGAACACAATATTGTGCAGGTGACACATGTGGGTGTGCAGTGTGCGAGCGGTCGAAACATCGCCTTTCGCGACTGCGGCGCACAGGTCGCTGACCAGCTTCGGCGCAATATTCGACACGACGCTGATGACGCCCCGCGCGCCCGCGAACATGAGCAGCGCGCTGGTCGCGTCATCGCCTGACATAACCGCCACGCGGGACGGCAGACGCTCCATCAGCAGGGTGCCTTGCAGCATATCTGCAGAGGCTTCCTTGATGCCGCACACGTTCGGGTGGGCCGCGCAGCGCAGCATGGTGTCCGCCGTCATATTGACGACCGTTCGGCCGGGCACGTTGTACACGACCACCGGGTTTCGACTGGCGTCCGAGAGCGCTGCGAAGTGCGCGACGCAACCTGCCTGAGTAGGCTTCACGTAGTAGGGGACCACCGACATGATGGCGTGTACTCTGGCCTCCTCGTTTACACGACGAATGAACTCCAGCGATTCCTCGGTGCAGTTGTTTCCGGCACCGCCAACGACAGTCGCCCGATGCCCCACCGCCTCGAACACGACATTCATCGAACGAATCTTCTCGTCGTCGGTCATGGTGGCGGATTCGCCTGTTGTGCCGCAGACGACGACGCCACTGACGCCCTGATCAACCATCCACGCGGCGTGCTCCGCGAGCGCTCTCTCGTCGACCGAGCGACCGTTGAACGGGGTGGTGATGGCAGTAAAACATCCGGAAAGGTTCATGCGAGGCTCCGATCAGGGCACACCGCGCGTCGGAGAGCGCGGCGTCGGCAGGGGCAGGGCGCAGGTGTTAGCGTGGCTTGCAGTAAATTGCGGCACTCTGCGGTGTTCCACCGTTGAACGATCGGAGTCAAGATTTTGTGGGATACACCGGGCGCGAACATGTGATTCACTATATATCTCAGCATGTTGGATTTTCGGGTTCCGCGCCGTCGAAAAGTGGCGAACCGCAACACATGTAGGTAAAACACGGAAAATGCGGTGGATGAACCACCGATTGCGCCAGTGCACGGACGTAAATCACGTTGACACTGGATCCCGACCTCGGCACAAGCGCGGGGTCCGTCTTTCCTCTTTTGATGGCTTCTGATGACATCCATGGCTGTTCTGACCACACTGGTGCTGAGTGTCGTCGTGTCTGTTGGCCTTTGTGCTGGCCTTGTCGCGCTGACTCTTGGCATGGTGCCGCGGAAAGTTCGTTAACACGAGACGTCAACGCCGAGCGTCGGGTTCGCCCGGCATTCCCCCGCGTTTAAAATGTGATGAAGGCGGCGCCACCTGAAGGAAGGTGGCCAGGCAGCCTACTTCGCAGGCACCAGATTCCAGCGCTCGTAGACAGGGGGCTGATCAGATACCTCGTCGATAAAGCGACTCAATCGCAGCGCGATGTTCCCTTCGCGCCGGTCAAAGCTCATCATCGGCGATGTCAGGTAGAGCTCGCGCTGCGCGCGCGTCGTTGCCACATAAAAGAGCCGGCGCTCCTCTTCCATGTCTTCGTTCGACTCCAGCGCGCGCGCCGTGGGAAACCGATCATCGGCCAGCCACAGCACAAACACGGCATGGAATTCCAGACCCTTGGCCTGATGCACCGACGACAGAATGACATGTTCGTCCGGATCACTGGTCGAGAGGACGTCTTTGCCCGAAGCGGCACCTGCGAGAGATAGCTCGTCCAGAAACGAAGCGACGCTTCCCTTTTGCTCGGCAAAGGTCGCGAGTGTGTCCAACTCTTTGAGCCGATGCGGAAAGTTGTCGAAACTGCGTCGGGCAAAGTCGTCATAAAAACGTTCACGCACCAGATCGACCGCCTGGCCGGCGCGACTTCGAACCTCGTCCCGCCATAGGGTGCTCATGATGGACCGGGCGGTGTCCCAACCGGCCTTGCCTCGCTTGCCCACGATTTTGTCGGCGTCGAGCGACTGCAGGGCGTCCAGCGGGTTCTCGTGTGCGCGAACGAAAAGGAACAATTTCTGTGCCGTGCCTGTACCGATGCCCTCCGTGAGGGTCATGACGCGAATGAAGGCCAGCTCGTCGCGCGGATTCTCAATGTACCGAAGCCACGCGACAATATCCTTGATGTGCCTTTGCTCAAAGAATCGCTGCCCCGAACGAATGACGAACGGGATGCCGCGTCGGGTGAGCTCCAGTTGCAGCTCCATGGATTGCCAGTGAGCGCGGTACAGTACCGCGATCTTCTCAAGCGCGACGCCCTCTTCGCGCAGATCCAGAATGCGCTGGGCCACAAAGCGGCTCTGCGTGGACTCATCCGCACACCGCACCATGGCGGGCAGCTCGCCGGGAGTCTCCTGACTGATCAGCTCTTTTTTGAATTGCAGGCGGTTCTGCTGAATCGACCGATTGGAGAGTGCTACAATCTGGGGCGATGAGCGGTAATTGCGCTGCAGCAGCCAGGTGGTGCAATCGGGATGCCGTTGCGGAAATTCGATGATGTTGCGGAAATTGGCGCCGCGGAACGAATAGATGGACTGAAAGTCGTCGCCGACCACCATCAGGTTGCCGTGAACCGAGGCCATCATGTCGACGACCTCTGCCTGTACGGTGTTTGTGTCCTGATATTCGTCTACGAGTACATGTTGAAAGCGGCTGGCGTAGTGCTGTCGTACGTCGTCGTGCTCCAGGAGCAGACGACGCCAGTGAAACAGCAGGTCGTCAAAATCCATAACGCCGTACTCGACCTTGCGAGCGGCATAGCGTCGGATGGCTTCGTCGATGCGCTCGGCGTGGGGCCAGAACTGAGCATAGCGCGTGGACAGGATGAATTCCGTCGTCTGACTGAGGTTGAGCGCGTCGCTGAGAATGTGGAGCAGCGTTTCGGCGCGAGGAAATCGGCGCCCGGAGTCGTCTGAAGGCAGGTCCACGATGACCGTCTTCATGAGGGACTGCGCGTCCTCGGTGTCGATGACCTGAAACTGGTCGGGGTAACCCAGTCGGGGTGCGTATTCGCGGAGAATACGGCGTCCGATGCTGTGGAATGTGCCGCCCCAGAAAGCGCGTGTGTC
>JAGWVZ010000276.1 GCA_018970625.1 Myxococcales bacterium
TTGTCCGTTACGCATGACGGTTACGACAGACAATACTCTCAAGCACTCTTCGGAAAACGCGTCAAACCTTCATTCCACAACAGCGATCACCCGCAAAGCCTGTAACTCCTGCAGCAGGTTCTCGACATCACGTGCGATCTCGGCCGCGTCGCCTTCGAATTCCTTCATCAACTCGTATACCAGTGACTCCCGCGTCATACCCTCCCCCTCACACAACGCCCATACGCGAGTGGCTATTGGGTCGAGCAAATGCAAACGTGAGTCCTGTGGGGTCACGACTGCGGCTTCGCCAGCGATCACCGAGGATGCAGCGTCCGGGTGCTGTCGGTATCTCATACGTTGACTCATTCTCTCTGTTCACACGCCATCGGTAGTGCCCGATGGGCCACATCCAACGTGTACCGACTGACATACAGGGTCAATAAACGCGGCCTTCAATTTTTGATTCTGCAGGTCAGTGCAGGCTCGTCAGCCGGATCGGCAACGATACCAGCGGCTCGTGAAGCTGTTTCCACTGTGCGCTTCGAAGACCGCCAGTCAGCGCAGCCACCACCGTGACGGGTCCGGCTCCCCACGCATAATGCCGCCCTGCAAGCAGCATCTCGTCGCGCGTCAACGACTGAATACGTGCCGGATGGGCCCACAGGTCGCTGACCGGTACGCCCAGTGTGCGCAGCTGCAGCGCGCCCGCCAGTCGTTGCCGAACGGTCTCGAGCGCCACCAGATGCTGACCCAGAACATGCGATTTGGTGTCATCGATCCACCGCTCATCCGGTGGATTCGAGTGAAACGTCTCCCAGCATTGTCGAGCTGTATCAATGACATGAGCCACTTTTGACGCCTCTGGTGCGGTGCTCATGGTCCACATCGACTGGTCCGGATCAGGCGACAATCCCGTGCCCACCTCATACGACAACCCCTCTTCCGAACGGATTCGTTTCACCAGTGGAGAGCGAAAACCCGACCCGAACGCCGCTGCGTGCAGGCACACCGCGGACCAGTTCTCTGCGCTCGTCGACGGCGCCGAGCCCACCAACACGACCGATGCCTGACCGCTACCCTGAAACGGTAACGCCGACAGGTGGCCCCACGCCGGGGACGGTCGCGACGGACGCAGCCCGCCATGGCGCGGCCATCGGTCGCGCAACGCTGTAAACCATGGCTGAACCGCATCCACCCAGCACTCTGGTCGGTCAGCCCAGATACCGACCAGCGCTCGTGCACCAAAAACGCGCCGCCTCGCCTCGTCCAATTGCGCCGTCGTCATCGCCTTTCGCGTCGCCCGGGTACCGTCCACGGGCAGCCCCCACGTGGTCTGCGACACTGGCCAGAGCGTCGGCGACAGCAGGCGCTGCGTCAGGCCACTCGGCTCTTCGAGCGACATCGACACCGTGCTGGCCGTTTCTTCCCGCAGTCGCCGCCATTCAACGGGTAAGTCAGCCGGCTCCGTCAACATCTCGGCCACAAGCTGCAGACCCTCGCCGACGCGGCTCTCCAGCATGCGCACATCCAGCGTCGTCACCGTGCGATGCACCCGCAGCGACACACTCACCCCGTGACGCTCCAACGCGGCGTACATCTCCTCACGCGACCGTTGCCGTGTGCCTCGGTCCAACATCTCCATCGCCATCCACGTCAGGCCACACTGCTCGCCGTCCTCGCAAGCCCCGGTGAGCCAGACAACCCGAATTCCCATGGCACCGAATGACGGTCCTGCCGACAGCACCAACTCGTCGTCCTCTCCACCACCGCGCAGAGGCGTCGCTTCGACCTGCATCGGTTGAATCACCATGCTCATTCGTTCTCTCCTGCGGCACCGTTCGGTTCACCGGTCAGCTCCCACCGCGTGCTCGTCAACAGTCGCCGCGCGATCTCCGCCACCTGCGCCGCCGTCACGTTCACGATCTGGTCGGCCAACTCGAATCCGGCGATAAAATCATCATGCACAATCCAGCTCTCCCCCATCCACTCAGCGCGCGATGAGGTCGATGCCAGAGCAAGGGCATCGGCTGTGCGAATCCGAATTTGCGCCGCTTCCAGCTCGTCGGACGTGGGACCTTCATCGGCCAGTCGCTGCAGCGTCGACAGAATCACCTCGCGCACCTCATCGGCCTCAACGTCTGGCAAAAGGGTCGCCCGAATATCGAACACGCACGCGTCACGATGCTGGGCCAGAGACACCTGAACATCATTCACGAGCTCTCGCCGCACCTCCAGCTCCAGCGGGATGCGTGAGGCGTCGCCGCCGCCCACCACCTCATAGAACATGCACCACGCGGGGAAAACGGCGTCGCGCGCCGAAGGCCCGGGCCAACCTGTCACAAAACGGGGCGTGGTCGTCGCGATCGGCACCGACTTCTTCCACGCATCACTGAATCGCGTCGGCGCAGGGCCTGCAGGGGCAGGGCGTCTGGAAAGACCACCAAAGTACTTCGCTACAAGGCGCTGCGCCTCTTCGGGCGATAGATTTCCGCACAGCACGACCGCCGTGCACTCGCTCACGTAGTGATTCCGATAGAACCCACGAATGCCCTCCGCGCTGTAGCCTGCGATGTCGGCAGCCCAGCCTATCGTTGGCCACGAGTACGGCGCGCTGTCCATGGTCAGCTGGTAGAACAGCTCGTGAAGGACCGAGTCGGGGTCGCTCTCGACTACCTGCCTTCGCTCATTCGCCACCACGTCGCGCTCCGTCTGAAACACCTCAGGCGTGATGTTCAGATTTGCCAGACGGTCGGCCTCCAGCTCCATCGCTTCTTCGACGCCACCCGGGGCCACGGTGCACATGTACATCGTGTAATCGAGCCAGGTGGCCGCATTGATGGACGCACCCAGCCGCTCCATACGGCCATCAAATTCGCCGTCCGGCACGGCGTGCGTGCCCCGGAACATCAGGTGCTCCAGCATGTGAGCCATGCCGGTTGCACCGGGACTCTCCCACGCCGACCCGACCTTTACCCAGGCCTGAATGGTCACGACCGTGTCGCGCGGATCAGACCAAACCGCCCAACGAATGCCGTTTTCGAGACTACCAGAGTGGACTGTGCTGCGCGCAAGGGTGCCTGCGCTCGGCAGGGGCAACGGTTCAGGGATGACGATAGACAAACAGAACCTCGGCAGAGGTGGCGCGGTTGGAGTCCCGGGCCACGATCGTGATGCGATTCATGCCGGGCTGCAAGGGGAGCGTTTGCTCAAGCTGCGCTTCGGCCTGACCGACGTACTCGTATGCACGCTTCAGCGAGCGGGTGCGACGGGGCGACACCAGACTGTCCACGAACACATAATAGTCCAGCACACTCTCGTCATCCGACACCAGCGCCTGCACTTCGTAGGTCGCGTCCCGTGTCTCGTGCGCAGTCGAGCGAACGTCGATCTGCGGGGGCTGCAGCGACGCCATCGGCGCAGGCGCAGGCACATCGGAGGGGTCACCGCTCACCGTTCGGATCTCTGCCGACGATAACCAGCCCTCCTCACCAGCCCACCGCACGTGCACCCAGTTGCCGACGATCCGGTCCGTCCGCAGCACCGTCCCTGCCGGGACATCCAGACGACGAGGCGCATGGTCGAATGTGGAGCCACGCAGGGCTGTGTTGACCAGCACTTCCACCACACCGTCACTGGCCACCGGGGTTGCCGTGTTGGCTGCCGCCAGCGGAATGCGCAGCTCCTCCACCAGATACTCCTGAAATACGGTGTCGAACACTTCGGCGTTCAGTGCGACCACGTTGTCGGCAGGAGCCGACTGAATGGTGAACTCAAACTCCGAGCGCTGGTGGGCACCTGCCGCCAGAGAGTCCACGTTTGTGCGGCCAGACCGCAGAAACAACGCGTTGTCCGACCGGTTCCGCAACATGAACACGCTCTCGCCGGCATCGCCTTCTCCGACATTCATCACGTCCAGCACGAACCGAATCGTCTCGCCCACCTGCAGCTGCCCGTCTCCGTTACCGCCGACCGAATCATCTACCAGATAGGTCATGCCAAAGTGTGGGCGCTCACGGCCCTGCACGCGAATCATCAGCTCGCTGGTCTCCTCCAGGGCGATGGTGTCGGCAAACACATGGAATTGAACCGACTCCACACGCGTCGGGTCCTCGATGGGAACTTCCAGATCGACCGTCCAGGATGCGGTCTGTCCAGGCTCCAGAACGCCAAAGACAAACTCCCGGTCATCAAACAGCGAATACGAGCTGCTGCTGACTGCGCGCAGCTGATGCATGGCGCGAGAACCCTGATTCGTGAGCGTCACCGTGACCTCGACGGGCTCACCCGCTGTCAGCTGGTGGTTCTCGCGGTTGGTGGTGGCGGCGACCGTCACCGGTTGAATCACGGTCTCGCCCTGCGACCAGTCGATATTCTGCTCCTGCATGCGCGCCCGCAACAGGTTCAGCTGCTCCGTGCGAATGCGCTCGATTGCCGGCGCCACTTCGCTCATCATCGCGGTCCGTTCCCACGTCTCGTCCGCTTGCACCACAAGCTGCCGGGCGAAGCCAATCTCAAAGTCCATGCGGAAGGCATCGGGGTCTTCGATCGCGTCCGGGTCTGTCTCCTCCGGTTCGTAGAAATACGAAACCACGGCCTGCGGCGTCTCTTCGGCGGCACTCACGCGGTCCGACGTCAGCGAGCGCTCATAGTTCGATTCGCTCATTCGATTCTGCGCGTTCGGATACAGGTCGATGTATTCCTCGCTCGCAGATGACGCAAACACCTGAATATCCGGCACAATACCCACGCCCTGAATCGAGATGTCGCCCGGCGTCAGGTACTGGGCGACCGTCATCTTCAGCGCCGACCCATCCACAAAGTCGTAGATGTGTTGCACGCTGCCTTTGCCGAAGGTCCGATCGCCAACAATCAGCGCGCGGTTGTGATTCTTGAGTGCACCAGCCACGATCTCACTCGCCGACGCAGACCCCTGATTCACCAGCACCACAATCGGGTAGTCGGGCTCGGTATCCCTCACCGTGGCCACGCTGTCCTCGCGCCCGTGCTCACCCATCACCGTGGTGACGATCGTACCCGACTCCAGAAACGCGTCGGACACCCGAATCGCCTGCTGCAGAAGACCGCCCGGGTTGTCGCGCAGGTCCAGCACCAGTCCGCGAAGCCCTTCCGGTCGGGACGTCAGCTCCGCCAGCGCCGTCCGCAGATCGGTGTACGTATTGTCCTGAAAATCCGTGATCCGAACGTACCCGATCCCGTCGCCCAGATCCTCGTGCTTCACCGAGTCGATCTCGATCACCTGACGGCGCAGCGTAAACTCATGCGGCTCTGACCAACCCTGACGCATGACCTCCAGCGTGACCGTCGTCCCGACGTCCCCCCGCAGGCGCGACACGGCCTCTTCAAGCGGCATGTTGATCGTGGATTCATCGTCGATCTTCACGATCCGGTCGCCCGAGCGAAGATCCGCGTTCGATGCCGGCGTGTCGGGGATCGGCGACATGATCGTCAGCTGACCATCCCGTAT
>JAGWVZ010000277.1 GCA_018970625.1 Myxococcales bacterium
ACTCGCCCTGCATGTCGTGCGTCGCGCTCAACTGCCGGAAACGTCTCCAGGGGACTCCCGGCTGAATAAAACCGCGACCCGCCTGCCCAAAGCGCTCCGAAAATGCCACCCGGAGCGGACCAGTCACCGTATCACTCGCCGTATGCGAAGCGCCCATGTGGAGTATGGACACCTGCACCTGTGATTGCCCGGCATCGATTCGCTGCAGCTGAGAAAACACGTGGTGCAGGGCATGACGAGGCTCGCGAACGGGCGCAGCTGCCGGAATCTCAGAGACGGGGCGGGGCGGAGGTGGAGCGTTCACATCGGACGCGTCACTTGTCAGCGTGCCTCCGCCCTGCGGAGCGGCGCACGCTGCGACCGCGGCGGTCACAACGATCCACGCCGACACGATCGACCGTAACCATGGATGGTAAATCACCATTTTGCGACCAGCACCGGCAAATGCCGAACAGGAATGCCACGACGTCATACGGGGAGTGTCGTCGATCATTCGTTTAGCGCAAGGTTTTGGTGCACGCGGCGTGGCGTTTACCGGTGGTGAACCGTTCGTTCGTCGGCACCCAGACACCGGGGGTCGCAACTATCTCACGGGGTATCGGCTTCTTGCGTCGGCGCCTGCCCGCTGTCGTCCGCGCCGCTCGGACCTGAAGGCTCCTCGCGTTCGAGGTCCGATTCGTCGTCCTGCAAAGGAATCTCGGGCGACAAGTCTTCGCCGTCTGCGCTGTTGTGAGGAGCCTGCTCTTCGTCGGCCGGCACATCGCCCGCGGGAGTGCCAGTCAACGAGGCATCGTCCGCCGAGGTCGATCGTGGTGCTTCAGGTGCAGCCCCATTCGTCGTGCCCGAACCATTGGCTGGCGCGGTTGCGTCGCTGTCGGGGGACGCATCCACGCCGTCAAAACCAGAACCATCCGCCACCGCACGGTTCAGCGCGTTGGAGCCTTCCGCTGCATAGGTCCCATCTTCCAGCATGGTGCCGTCACCGCTGCCCTCGTCATCTCCGGGGCTGTTCACTTCGAAGTTGGGACGGGCGTTCGAACGCTCGAGCACGACGGGCAGGGCGTCGTCGGGCGAAGGCGGTCGCTCGGTCTCCAGCGCCATGTGCTGTACAATGACATCCACGGTGGCGCGAGCCACGTAGCGAGCGCCTGCCCACGACAGATGCACCCCGTCACCGCTTCGGATACCGCGCCGCTCACCGTTGATCTCCACGGCGTCGATGTATTCGCCATCCGCGTCACTGGTGAGCGCCCGCAGGTCAATAAAAGGTACACGGGCTGCCTCGCAAGCCTGTTGCACGACACGATTCAACACATCGATGCGCGCTCGAAAACGCTCTTCGCGCATGGTCGGCATGCCCAGAATGACCACAAACGCACCACGCGAACGCATGTCAGTAATGAACTCGGTCACTCGGCGCGCATACTCCACGTCCCACTCCGGCGTACTCCACCGGGCCACCAGATTGCCGTCCGGATCCACCGTGCCCTGGCAGTCGTTGCCACCAAACTGAGCCACCACCAGATCGGGGCGATATTCGTCGGCAAACAGCCGCGCCTGAGCCAGCCAGTCATAATAGTCCGGTCGCGACAACCCGGTCGATCGAAGACCCTCATTCCGAACATGCACCGGCCCGAACTCATTGATCAGCTCGTCAACAGACTGCCCAATCCCATGTTCCATGCTCGATGACCCCACGATCATCACACGACGAGGGCGGGGCAGTCGGGGCGGATTCTCGATGGCGTTCGCGATTTCGATTCCCTTCTGTGAAGACGACTGCGCCAACAGCCGCGCACGGTCAGCCAGCGCAAGCTCATTCAAGCCAGGGACAACCGCCGACTGTGCGTCCACATCGGCGCCCACGAGAGCGTTTTCGACCGCCGAATCTGCTGCCTGCACCGCGTTATCCACGGCAGCAGGATCGACAGCAGGGGGTGTCACGCGCTCGCACCCTGCCGTGGCGCCACAGGCGGCGAGCAGAGAGACAGCGCTCAGCCAGAGAAAGACGCGCGAAACGAGAGAGGAAGTGCACTGCACGGCGAACACCGAAGGCGGAACATGAGCGCACGGGCCATACCACCAATCGGGGGAGGATCAACTTCCCACATACCGGCTGACCCACCGCCGTAGAGCGCCGGTTTCGCCATCGAGCTCTCCCACGTGCAATCACACACGCTCGACGACCGAACGCATGAGCTGCGCGAGCATGGCCGCGCTGCGATCCGCCCCAAACTCCGCGATCGCGTCGGGTTCAGGCCGACACGGAATGTCCAGCGCCCAACCGTCACCACATCGCACCACCACCCGCTGCAGCCAGCTGGCCAGCGCCTGTGCGTCGGGTGCGAGCGCAACCCCCGTACCGGTGGCGCGCAACACGCGATGTACGTCCTGATTATGAACGGGAGCGATAATCGGACGTCCCGCAGGAAGATAGTCCCACAGTTTTGCCGGAATGACATCGGTGCGAACATCTCCCAGCGACAGAATAAGAGCATGGGCACAACCGAGCCGTGCGTTTGCCGCTTCGTAGGGAACCGGTTCGATCGCCTCGAAAAGGTCCGCTACCCCTGCGTCACGGGCCCGGGTAAAGTCGGCACCCGAAAGTCCGGCGACCGAACGAATCCGCAGGGCGGCAGCCTTCTCGGGAGCCGCCCTCCGGAGCGCGACCATCGCGTCAATCCAGAGCTCGGCCGGAGAGGTGTCCCGAAAGCGACCGAAGAACAGCAGCTCGAGCGTCCCGGATGGCTCACTCGACGCCGAATGCGTCGCCCCCTGCGGTCGAAAACTGTTGGTCAGCACATGGGTGCGACCGGCCATGCCGGAGAAGGCCTCCAGATAGCGACGCTCCGTCTCCCAGGACGTAAAGATCACGGCGGCTGCACGCTCCAGCAGCGCGCGTTCCAGCCGCGTATCCAGGGCGTGAATCCACCGGGGCCGCCGAGCCTCTGCGAGCGGGTCGAGCGTCCACGGATCGCGATAATCGGCGATCCAGGGCACCCCCAGCCGTCGGGCCAACAACGCGCCCACCACATGAGACGACCACGGATTGGCGGTGCTCCAGATCAGCTGAACGCGATGGCGCCGCCCGAACTTCACCATTCGGTTCAGGTTCAGCAACAGCAGGGGCAACCACGTGTCGACCGGTGTCATGCGGTCGACCACGTCGGCAGCAACATCCGTGAACGTGCGGCGCCGGTGCGGTCGCCCGGTGGCGCCAAGATCACTTTGAGACCCACCACGGGACGTGCGATCAAAAGGCGTACGCAGCCGCAACACCGGGACGTCGTTCGACACTTCGCCCGGCTGTGCAATGCATACCACCGTCGGCGAAACACCACACGCGGGCAACCACTCGTAAAAACGCTGCGCCCGAAGCGCTCCGACTCGAGCGCGAGGCGGAAAAAAAGGCGCGACCAGCAGCACACGCAGGGAGTCAGTCATATCGAAGTCAGCTGAATGGCGTCGCGCCTGCCCTTATACACGGGGCGAAGAGACGGACGTTGCGGCAGGCAACACGCGACAGGATGGGTTTCGATCGGCCAGTCGCTGCCTCTGCATGGCGAGCACCTCGTCCACCGTCCGCCGTACCACGTCCGTCACGGGCGGCAGGGCTTGTGCGAGCGGATAGGTCGAAAAATCATCCCGGTCCAGCCTGTACCGAAACTGAGCCACCGCCGTTCGGGCATTCCGGAACTCACTGGCGAGTGCCACACCTGCCCGTTCACAAAGGAGCGCGTTCAGGCGCTGCTCGGCGTCGTTTTCTCTGTAAAATGCCAGAAATGGCTTCTGCAGCTGCACACACTCGGCCAGCAGGTTGGAGCCCGAGCTGCACAGCACCGCTCGACACGAGGCCAGCTGTTCGGCGAATCCGCTGGCATCGAACGCACGATACTCCACACCGGGAACCACGGTAGTGGAAGGCCCGAAACAGATCACCCGCAGACCGTTCTCGACCGCCGCCCGAAGAGCGTCGTCACCATTGGCATCGCGAAAATAGGCCACACACAACAATGGGTCATCGCAGCCGGACGCCCCCGGCAAGGCCAGCTCGGGACGCGCCACGATGACGTTTCGATGAGCGGGTTCAATAGAAAGAAAATGAACCGCCACACTGCGTGTGGGCAGGGCGGCAGAGTGCCATGTGTTTGCACGCTGAAATGCGACCGCTGCTCCGGGCAATCCTTTGGGCAGCCTGCAGTCCGAAAAAACCAGCTCGTGGCCAACGGCAATGCTGGGCAGTCCTTTCCAGCGAGCTGCGATCAGCGAAGGCATATCCCCATCGCTCACCACGAGCTCTGCGCCATTCAAACGAAGCAAATCCTCGCGCACCCGACGCCATGCGCTGGTCAACACACGCTTGCCCGGCAGAACCGGCGTGCACGGCTGCATCGCGTCATCCGGCCGACTCAGGTCCAGGGCATCGCCTCCACCATAAAGCGATACGCGATGGCCAGACTCCCGCATTAACCTGACAATTGGCAGGGAACGGGCCGCGTGACCTCGTCCTCGACCGTGCAGAAAATAGGCAATATGTGCCATGTGGTCCCGTTGTCGCGGTTGAGCCTTTGACAGACGAGTACATTGCAGCGTGTGCCGTATTGATGGACGCGCTGCCCTGACTCGTTGTCAGGTTGTGCGCATGCATGGCGGCACACCTCGACATTCAGGGCCCAGATGCATGAATTTTCGACGCGAACTGCGAACGCACGGTGGAGTTTAAGCGACATGTCAATTCTGTGTCACATGGATGTTTCCACTTTACAAATCGCAGCGTCACAGGCCGCCGAAATGTTGGATTCCGGAGCGTAGCGGGAGTTGAATATCGGATCGGAAAAGCGTCACAAATGTTTTCATTCTGTATTCACTCTGTCACGTCGCAACAGCAGTGTAACGCGAGTATCTGCCTTGTTCCGCGCAGCTCGCGACTCGACCCGGGAAACTGTCTTGTCTACCGCCCTGCCCCATTCGTCCATCTGGGCGATCACAACGTACTTCAATCCGGCCCGCTATCGTTCACGTCGCGAGAATTATCGTATTTTCAGAGAAGGTCTTCGTTCGCAGGGTGTGCCCTTGTTGACGGTTGAATGGGCACCCGGCGACGCCGACCACGAACTGAAATCCCACGACGCCGAACACCTGCTGCAGTTTCGGTCCGACGATGTGTTGTGGCACAAGGAACGACTGCTGAATCTGGCTGTCGCAGCACTCCCGGAGACCTGTCAGGCCGTTGCGTGGATCGACGCCGACGTCACGTTCGAAGACACGGACTGGGCCGAAAACGCCCTGCAACTGCTGCAAAAACATGCGGTGATTCAACCGTTCTCGAAAGTGATCCGGTTGCCTCAGGGCGCTACTCCCACCGAGTACCCCGGCAGCCGAATCGGGTGGCGTATTCGACAAGGGCATCGAAATGGCACATGGACCCCTTCTTTCTGCTCGCTCTGGACCGACCCGGC
>JAGWVZ010000278.1 GCA_018970625.1 Myxococcales bacterium
GCCGGCGATGCAGCGGTTCGGGGACATGGACAGTACGTGCCATCGAGGCGAACTCGGGATAGGTAGAACGCCGGTGAGGACGCAGGAGCAGGGACGCGCAACGCCCTGAAAGACATCGGAAAAACAGCAACTGACGGTCACGCGAAGTTTCGCCGCCGGACCAGCTGGCCATCGCCGTGTACTCCATGCAGGCAGTAGCCGAACGCCTGCATGGGCGCAAGGCGGGCCCGGCGAGATTACCCGGCGTGATCAACACCGGATAAACGTGAAGAACAGAGGCTCCGGGTTGCCCATGAAGCATTCAACCTGTGCGCTTTGTTCTTCCACGGGCCATTTTTGAGGGTTCGGTGCGGGTGCATGACGCATCATGAAATGTGCATGCGGATCTCAATAAATCTGAATGCAGCAAAGCGCCGTTGCAACGAATCGCGCGCAGGCTTACCGTGTCGTTTGTGCGACGAATGTATCTCACTATCCATCGAACGCCTCTTGCCGTTTGTGCCTTGTAAGGAGTGGTCATGTTTCAGCGCGTTGTTCGATTTGTGACGTTGGGACTGCTTGTTGGCGGCTCTCTGAACGGTTGTGCGGACGACGCACCGGCTGGGTCCGAGCGTGACGGTGGCGTGGCGCCCGATGATGTGGATGGTGTGCAGGACGTGGGGCAGCCGGACGGCAGCGACCCTGGCCCTGAGGACTCCGGACGCGATGTGCAGGGCGGCGATGACGCCACGGATGGCGGCAGCGATGTGGCGGTGGACGCTGCGGCAGACGGCGCGGACGGCGACAGTGACACGGTGTTGTGCGAAGAAGACACCGACTGTCTGGTGGGCACATGCGTGGCGCTGGCCCCGGGCGATGTGCCGGGTGTTTGCGCGGAGCTGTGTGGCGACGACAGCGATTGCGACGACGGCTCGTCGTGCCTGCTGCTGACGAACTCGGGCAGCGACGCGGTGCGCGTGTGCATTGTGAACGATTTTTGTCTGGATCAGGACAGCGACCAGTTCGGCATTGGACCGGGGTGTCTGGGCGTGGACTGCAACGATGACGAGGGCACGGTGAATCTGGCCGCCGACGAGCTCTGCGACGGTCAGGACAACGACTGTGACGAGAGCATCGACGAGAACGCCGTCGGAACCGGCGACCGTTGCGAGACGGGCTTCGCCGGTGACTGTGCTGAAGGACGTCAGGCTTGTGTGGGTGGCAGCCCGGTGTGCACGCCCGATGTGGCGCCGCAGGAAGAGCTGTGCGACGGCGTCGACAACGACTGCGACGGCACCATCGACAACAACGTGGCGAGCCCGACGGTGTGGTATGAAGACGCCGATGGCGACTCGTACGGCGGCGCCACCACGGCGGTGCAGTGCGAGGCTCCCGCGGGTTATGTCGAGCGTGGCGGCGATTGCGACGACACCGAATTCATTGTGTATCCGGGCGGCCCGGAGCAGTGCGACGGGCTCGACAATGACTGCGACGGCGAGATTGACGCGAGCCCTCGCCTGCGGCCTTGCGAGCTGATCGACTGCGGCCCGCTGCCGAACCCGGTCAATGGTCGCGTGAGCTTCCCCGACGGCACGACCTACGGCGCAACGGCCGAGTACACCTGCACGGCTGGCTACGAGCGTCTTGGAATCGCGTCGCGCACGTGCGAGCTGGATGGTTCCTGGGCGCCCGATGAAGCGCCGACGTGCGAACCGCTGGACTGCGGCGCCGCGCCAACGATCGCCAACGCGACGGTGAACGCACCGGCGACCACGACCGGTGAGCTGGCGACCTACTCGTGTCGCACCGGGTTCAACCAGCGCTCGGGCACCGCGCGTACAGCGTTGTGCACGGCGAGCGGCTGGGAGTTCACGGGCGCGACCATGGCGTGCGACCGCGTCACGTGCGGCGATCCTCCGCCGATCAGTTCGGGCTCGGTCGCGTTGCCGGACGGCGATGGTTTTGGCGCGACCGCTACCTACTCGTGCAACACCGGATACGCGCTGGCTGGTGTGTCCACCATCACGTGCGAGGCCACCGGTTCATGGTCGCCGACGCTCGCCACGTGCGTGCCCTCGGAGTGCGGCTCGCCGTCGCCGGTAGCGAACGCGTCGGTGTCGATTTCGGGTACCACGACCGGAGCCATCGCCACGTACTTCTGTCTGACCGGCTACACGCAGGTCGCTGGCACCCAGCGCACTCGCACCTGCCTGTCGGACGGCTGGACCTGGAGTGGAACGCCGATGGCGTGTGAGGGAGTGCCCTGCGCAGCACGCCCCGAGATCCCCAACGGAACCCTGAGCCAGCCTGCGTCCGCGCGCTTTGGTGACTCGGCCACCTACACCTGCAATCCCGGTTATGTACTGACGGGAGCGGCTTCATCGACGTGCCGGGCCGACCAGTCGTGGTCGAACCCGTCGCCCAGCTGTGAGCCCATTGACTGTGGCTCGCTGAGCAACCCGGTGAACGGTCGGGTTTCGCTGGCCGAGGGTACGTCCTTTGGCGACACAGCGGCGTATAGCTGCCTGGAAGGCTATTCGCTGAGCGGTGCGGCCTCGCGCAGCTGCGGCGCCGACGGACAATGGTCTCCATCCCCCGCTCCCACGTGTCAGCCGCTGGATTGCGGCACCCCGCCGTCGGTGGCCAACACCACCGTGAACGCCCCGACGACCACCACCGGCGCCACCGCGTCGTGGAGCTGCAATACCGGATTCAACCAGCGCAGCGGCACCACTCGCACCGCGCAGTGCACACCTACCGGCTGGTCGTTCACAGGCACACCCATCGCCTGCGACCCGGTCGTTTGCGGCGCGCCCCCTGGCATTACGTCGGGTACCGTGGCGACCCCGGGCGGCAGCGAGTTTGGTGCCACCGCCGTGTATGCGTGCAACGCCGGCTACACGCTCACCGGCACGGCGACGGTGACCTGTCAGGCCGACGGGCAGTGGTCGCCCACTCTGGCGAGCTGTCAGCCGCGGGACTGCGGCGCGCCACCGTCCGTCACGAACACCACGGTGAGTGCGCCAACCACAACCACAGGCTCGGTAGCCACGTGGAACTGCAATACCGGCTTCAATCAGCGCGGCGGCACGGCGCGCACCGCGCAGTGCACCCCCACCGGCTGGGAGTTTGCCGGCACTCCGATCGCCTGTGATCGTGTGCTGTGCGGTACCCCCTCTCCGCTGGCCTTCGGTGCGGTGAGTACACCTTCGGGCAATGAGTTCGGCGCCCTTGCCACGTACTCCTGCAACGCGGGTTACGAGCTTGCCGGACTGGCCAACATTACCTGTCAGGCCGATGGCCAGTGGTCGCCCACCCTGGCGTCGTGCCTGCCGCTGGATTGCGGAGCGCCCTCGCCCGTCTCGAACGCTGCTCCTGCACTGTCGTCTACCACCACCGGTTCGGTCGCCACATACTCCTGCAACACCGGCTACACCCAGGTGGGTGGCACATCGAGAACCCGCACCTGTCTGGCCGATGGCTGGCAGTGGAGCGGCACAGCGTTCGCCTGCGAAGGCGTTCGCTGCAGCCCACGCGGCAGCATCCTGAACGGCAGCGTGGACCAGCCGGCCGACCCGCGCTTCGGCGCTGTAGCAGCCTACCGCTGTAACGCCGGCTACACCATCAATGGTGCGGCCAACGCCACCTGCGAAGCCGACGGCTCGTGGTCTGAACCGGTGCCCTCCTGCCTGGCGTCGTCGTGCGGCCCAGTGGGCACCGTCACGAACGCCAGCGTGTTCGTGTCAGACGGCACCACCGGCGGAACCGCCACCTTCACCTGCAATGAAGGGTATCAGACCCGTCCCGGAACCACTCGCACCCGCACCTGCACGTCGGGCGGCTGGCAGTGGGACGGCACCTCGCTGATCTGTGACCCTGTATCGTGCGGCGCGCCCGGCCTGCCTCTCAACGGAACGGTTAGCACGCCTGGTGGTCAGACCTTTGGTCAGGTCGCCACCTACACCTGCTCCGCCGGCTATCAGCTGGCGGGCCCCGGCACGCGCACCTGTGGCTCGGACGGCACCTGGAGCGGCGTGGTGCCCGAATGCCGCCTGCCCTGTGGCGACGGCGTGTTGCAATCGGGTCAGGCCTGTGACGACGCCAACATCGCCGACGGCGACGGCTGCTCTTCGCTCTGCGAAATCGAACCCGGCTTTGAGTGTTTTGGTGCCCCCACCGTCTGCGGACGCCCCCAGACCCTGCAGTGGAACCCCAACGAGCTGCTTTCCGACTACGAGACCTACACCACACCTGCGCAGACGCTTGCCTCGTGCAACACCGTGGTACGCGCCGAGGTGACCAGCGTGTGGTCGCCCGCCCACACCTTCGCAGGTGACCTGGTGCTCTCGGTGCGGTCGCCAGGCAGCGCCCCCACCTTCTTTATCTATCGCAATAGTGTCGGCGGCAGCGACGACTACTTCGGCGAGACCACCGTGCTCACCACAAACACCATCATTGGTCGCAGCGGCAACGGCCCCTGGGAGTGGCGAGCATTCGACGATGCCGTCATCGACACCGGCACCATTCAGAGCGTCACCCTGCGCATCTGGTGCCGCTAACCACCTGCGCCTGCAGCCAGACGCTTACGCACGGCTAACCAGTACGTTGCTCACTGGCTCTTCAGCTGCGGCAACACCTGCCCAATCACCGCGCCTCCATCCACCGTGAACTCGTGACCGGTGGAATACGTCGCATCTGCCAGCAAAAACAATAGCATGGCCGTCACCTCGGCCGGCTCGCCAATGCGCTTGATGGGCTGCGCGGCCGCCAGACCATCGCCCAAACCCGCAATCATGGGCGTGCGAATGGGGCCGGGGTGAATGGAGTTCACCCGGATGTTCAGCGGCGCCAGCTCAAGCGCGGCGGCCTTGGTGAGTCCGCGCAGACCCCACTTGCTGGCCACATAGGCGCCCAGATTGGCATAGCCCTGCAGCCCCGCGGTGGACGAAATGTTCACGATGCTGCCACCGCCCGCCTTGCGCATGGAGGGAATCACCGCCTTCATGCCAAGCCAGCAGCCTTTGAGGTTGATGTCGAGCGTACGCTCAAACGTCTCGATCGGCATGGTCTCGATGCTGCCGAAGCTGACAATGCCCGCGTTGTTGACCAGGTGGCGCACCGGACCAAAAGTCGCCTCGGCAAATGCCACCACCGTCGTCCATGCCGCAGCGTCGGTCACGTCCAGGTGGCGATAACGCACGTTTTCGCCACACTGTGCAGCGAGTTCCTGCCCGGCGTCATCGAGCACGTCGGTGGCCACCACAAACGCTCCGAGCCGAGCCAGCTCTCGCACATGCTCGGCGCCCATGCCGCGCGCGGCGCCGGTCACCAGCACCACCTGATTCTGAAGGCTATTCACCATGACGACTCCTCGTTGAAAGCAATGAAGGAAAACCCCGGTCGGTCAGGGCGCCGCAAAATGGGAGCAATTGCCGTGCCATGCCCGCGCC
>JAGWVZ010000279.1 GCA_018970625.1 Myxococcales bacterium
TACAGGCCGTATGCGAACGCTTCCCCGCCCTACCCCGGCACTAAAATCTACGAAATGAAGCACAAAAATCGGGGCTAACCAGAACCAGCCCACGTCACCGCTCCACAGCATGGCCACCAGCGATGGCAAGGCCACCACGGCCCACCAACCGCTGCGCCGAAGCGCCCACATGGAGCCACTCGACAGCACAATCGCCGCCAGCACGAACATGGTCGGGCCAGGCACCGTCGCCGCCGACCAGAAACGCGGGGTCGGCAGCAACAACGCAGACGCCATGACCCCGGTCGCCGGTCCACGCCACGCCCGACCCAGCTCCGCCACGGCAAACAGCACCACTCCGGCACACACCACGGTCAGCAGGCGAAGCCCATCCAGAAGGTCGCCGTCGCCGAACACCGCCGCCACCAGCATGCCCGGCCATGCTCCCAGCTGTGGCGCTGCGGAAAATGCCGATTCCAGCGCCTCTCGCGTACCGGTGTCCATCCAGTGCTCGATGCGCTCGGTCGCGCGTACCTGCCAGAGCGCCCACAGGTTGAGCCCGCGAAACGGCTGCGCTGCGAGCAGCAGCATCCCCACACAAGCCATCCCCAGTGACCACCACCACCCGTCCAGACGAACGCGCGTCATGGGCTCTCCGGGTTGGCGCTGCCTTCACCCGACGGCGTCGGCACATTGCGTCGAAGCTGCGATGTCGGGGGGACCTGTGGCCGCGCTCGCGGCGGACGATTCGCGCGCGAAAACTCACCAAACAGAAACGTCCGCACGCGGTTGCCCCACGCACGCCGCAGCGCTCGCTCGCTTCGAGCGGACGCGGGGCGAACGGATGGCAGCGGCTCAGCTGCGCTCCCGGGTTCTCCCACCAACGACCCCACCACGCAGAAATGGGCCATGCCGGTATCCGCGGCACTCACCTGCAGCGCCAGCTGCATGGTCGGTTCGCCAGCCGGTATGTCCACTCGCCACGATTGCAGACCCTGAACGAAGCCAAACGACTCCTGCAGGGCGACGGTGCCATCCACGACCACCGACAAATCCACCGTGGACTCTCGACCGGTCGCCGCTGCCTGGTCGGACACGCCCGCACGCCCACGCAGAATGCCCCGCCGCGGCAGCTCATCCCAGCGAAGCACCAGCGCACCTTCCGACGTCGGGTGCATCCAGATGCAGGTCTCATCGCGCTCCTGAATCCGTACCGTCGAGGCACCCACCCAGATCCAGTCTTCAGGTCCACAACGAAAACGTCCGAACGCACGCACGCACTCGCGCTCAGCGTCCGGTGAACGAACAGACACCCGGGCCATCTCCAGCGTCTCCAGCAGTTCGAACGCGCTCGAGGTCGGCGCGACTTCAACGCCCACCTCGGAGCCAATCCACGTGGTGATGCGCATGCCGCCCTGCACCTCGTTCACAACCGAACTCTCGGCAGGACGCCAGGGCAGACGACAGCTGCGACAGGTCACCATCGGCGTGCCCACCCAGTCGGGCTCGGCATGGGACCAGGGCGCGCTGAGTGTCCAACCGGCTGGCAGGCCACTCGGAAAATGTAGATCAGGACCGGCGACCAGCGCGCGTGCGGGGTTCTGTAGCACCACGTCGGAGGCCCGTGGCACCGGCAGCCACGACAGCGCCGAAGCCAGCACGGTCGCCAGAGGCAACAGGACGACCAGAGGATGTATCGACGAGCCTGAGCGCAAGAATCACCGCCACAGCATCAGGTCAGGGGCCACGAGCTCTTAGCGCAGGGCTGGCGCGAACTCAATCGCCGCCGGGGCCGGGCTCGGCGATTGCGCCAGCGGCGTGCCATTGCGTCAGGGTCGCGTCAGGGATGCCGGCCCACCGCAACACCAGGCGCGTATGCTCGCCCAGACGGGGAACGTGCTGGTTGCGGCTGGCATGACGTGACGTCGGCGGCACCACACATCCGCGAACATCGTCGATCGCTCCGCGACTGCGCAGGTGCTCGTCCGTGAGTACTTCTTCCACCGTTCGGCAGATCTCCGTGCAGGCATCCACGCCAAGGAATCGGCCACGCACCTCGTCGCTGTGCATCGCGGCGAAGGCGGCTTCCACCTCGCTGGCGCGCGACGGGTCGTAGGCGGCGTCCATCCAGTCGGGCCGCTGCATGGCCACACAGAACGCGTTCCAGAATTTTGGCTCCAGCGCGGCAACGGCAACAATCCGTGCGTCGTGCGTGAGGTAGCAGCGGTAGCAGGGATTGGCACCCGACAGTAGCCCTTCACCCACCTCGGGTCCCGAAAAGCGCCCTGCCCGCGCGGGTCCGAACAGGCTCGCCGCACCTTCGGTCATGGACACATCGACAAAGCACCCATGATGCGTCTTCACGCGGCGGTACAATCCGGCCATGATTCCGAACGCGGCATACAAAGCGCCGCCAGCGAGGTCAGCGACCTGAAAAGGTAGCGGCAGGGGAGGCACACCCGGTTTTCCGGCTGCTCCAAGCGCACCCGAACGCGCGATGTAGTTCAGGTCGTGACCGGCGACCAACGCGTCGGGCCCGTCCTGTCCATAGCCGGTAATCCGGCAGACAATGAGCTGCGCGTTGAGATTGGCGAGCTCGTCGACGCCCAGACCCCACTTCTCCATGACGCCGGGGCGAAACCCTTCCACCAGCACATCGGCGCGGCGAAGCAGGGCGCGCAACACATCCAGGCCTTCGCGCTTTCGCATGTCCACGGCGACCGACAGCTTGCCACGATTCACCGAAGCAAAGAACTCCCCGTAGCCATCTTCGCCTTCGCACTGCGCAGGTGGATACCAGCGCGCGTAATCTCCTCCGTCGAGCGGCTCAACCTTGATCACGCGAGCGCCAAGGTCCGAAAACAGCTGCGTGCAGAAGGGACCGGGGAAGAGACGGGTGAGGTCAATGACCGTCAGTCCGCGAAGGCTGTCCTGATCGAGAGCGGGATAGGTGAACGCCATACAGCAACCTCAAAACGTCGAAGGGCAGCCAACCGATGGTCCGCTGCCCTTACACAACCGGCGCAGTGCCCCAGAAGGGCGCCGCTGCTCAGTCTTTGGCCATCGCGACAATGCTCTGCAGCTTGGTAGCCAGGCCCATATCACCCTTGACCTTGATCTTGCCCATCATGAACGCCTGCATCGGGTTCACCTTGCCAGACACGATGCCCGCGAAGTCATCGGAAGACATGGAAATCGCCACCGACGGGTCCGGGCCGCCTTCGCCGACGGTCACAAAGTTGTCCTTCGTTCCGTTGCGGAGGTCGATGGTCCACGTGCCGCCGCCATCGCCAGCGAGGTCGAACTTGAACACCGCGTTCAGGCTCGTCGCCTTCTCGGGGTTCAGGGCGATGTTCTTTGCGATATTGGCGAACATTTCCTTGGGGGTCGACATGGCGCTTATCCTTCGTGGAACGGTTGGTGATGAGGTGAGCGGTCGTTCACCGCCGGGGCGGGCTACCACCGCGCGCTTGTTTTTGTCAACGGACGGCCGCGCTTCGCTTTTCTCAAGGTGGCGTGAAGCTGCTCTTTGTTGCGTTCCACGCACGCCACTGCTCGTCAGCGCGCTGCCACTCACACCTGAACCAGCCGGTCAGCCCGGGGTCGAGGTCCGGGTCAAAGCCGGCGTATGCCCTGTCGAGCAGGCGTCGCATGCCGTCGGCGAGACCGGCACATTCCGGCTTGTTCAACGTACGCAATCGCTCCGCCTGAGACGGCTTGTACAGGGCGGCGGCCAGCTGGATGCAGGCGCGCAACGTGGGCGCTCGCGTCGCATCGGCGCGGCGCCACACGACCTCCCAGCGCTCGTGGGCATGCCAGTATTGCAGGGCTGTCCAATGCTCCGCTCCCTGGGTCCACAGGGCGCTGCTCTCTGCACAGGTGACCAGAAACGCTGGACACGGGGGACGCAACGCGCGCGACTCGTCCGGGTAAGGTTCGGGCTGCGCGTGGGCACTCATGGGCGTGGTTGCAGCGGAGCCCCTTCGCTGGGTCTTGGCGGCAGCGTGGAGTCGGAGCCGGGCCGCGCCGGAACATCCGGCACAGGAAGCCTTTGCCCGGAGGGCCGAGCCGGGACCGACGGCGCTGTGCCCGGCCGCGGCGGAACATCCGGTACCGCCTGTTCCTCGCCGTTGGGCGTGGCAGGGATGACGAGCCCGTCGGGGACAGGAACCTCGGGCCACGCTGAGCCTTCGGAGCCCTCTGCAGGAGCCTCACCCGAACCGTCGCCGGGCCTCTCCGATGGCGGTATCGCCGTCAGATCGGCGAACAGGCGATAAGGCTGCTCACAGCTGCGGCCCGCGACCCGGCTGACGCGCACCACATAACGTCCGCTGGCCAGATCGATCGCGGCGATCTCCGGCATGCCAACGCTCCCCGAGTCGGCCCGCGCAATCAGCGCTCCGCGATCGTCCAGCAGCTCCATGACCAGGTCGGCCGTCGCACCCGGCTCCAGCCGCAGCGTCACGCTGGTGTACGTGACGTTCGCGGTGCGATCACCGGCGATGTACATCAGGAAGTGGTCGCGATCCGTGTCGGGAAACACGTGACCCGCCGCCGTGAACGTCATTTGCTCGGGCTGAAGCACAAACTGAACCGGGCGATCACCCATGGAATCCAGACCCGCCGCGCTGACGGCCATCGGGTCGGGGACCGGCAGTTGCTCCATCAGGTCGTTGGGCTCCACCTCAAAATCGACCCCGGAGTAACGGTCAAAGTGCAGGATATAGGGCGCCGCGCCGGTCGTCTCTGTGCCGCTTGAACGAATCGCGAACTCGAACGGGACGTCGGGACCGACGCGAACCGAGCACAGCGCCTCGGACTGCGCGGTCGTCTCATGGTCGATCACCATGTCGCCAAAAGCGCCCTGCTGTCCCAGCAGAATCTGAAGGTCCACACCGGCGGGTGCTTCGGCCAGCATGCGCACCACCTGTGTCTCGGGCAGGGTCAGCCGGTAGTGGTCCGTGTCGCCCGGGCGATGCAGCCAGCCGTTGATGATGTCCATCGTCGCCACAAGCGTGGGCGCCGCGACCGTGTCGTTCGGCTCTACCTCGACGGCACCCAGAACACCGGGAGGGCGACGCACTTCGAGACGCCATGGGCGTTCGGGTGACGCTCCCCCCAGACTGGCCACCTGAATGGAGACCGGCCCGGGCACCAGCGGCGCACCCACATTCGGAATCACCAGCGCCTCGCCCGGACCACCGATCAGCTCGGCCATCAGCGTACCGCCCGCATCGCGAATGCCAACCTGCAGCGCCACCCCCTCGACCGCCGATACCGCCACGCCAAACATGGGCATGCCGACAAGCGCCTGCTCCGAAACCACCACATGATCGAGGTCGCCAGCCATCTCCATGCAGCCCGTGACGACTGAAGGGACCGCGATCAGCTCGGCACCTGGCGCATCGGGGGCGTCCTGCTCACGAAGAAAGCCGCAGC
>JAGWVZ010000280.1 GCA_018970625.1 Myxococcales bacterium
CTCTGGACCAGCGTGCCGTCCACGACAACCTCGACGATGACACCGCCATTGCTCAGCTCGTCGAAGCGTGACTCAAGGGCAGGCGGATACTGTACGGTCAGTTGCGCTGAGGCGGGGCCTGCGGTCATGCCGCATAAAAGAACGATGGAGAGTCGCATGACCATAGTCTGAACGGTGCAAGCGCTGCCTCAGGCACCAATGAAAGGCGAAGAAATCGCCGCGCTGTCAGGCTGGTGAGCGTGAGTGACGTGTTGGGTAACTCGTTCGTGTCGCCAGCATTAAAGCCGTAGGTAGAATGCTGCTATGTGTCAAAGGTGCCACTTGCAGGTCATGCACCGCGCTGATAGCGCGCCGTCCCACTACTGAACGGGTGCGCGAAAGCGCCCTCCACCATGGCCCCCCGAGCACACCATGTCGTCTACGTCGCATCTGCTGCTGTCCAAATCCGAGAGTATACTGACCATTACGCTGAACCGGGAAGAGGCGCGCAACGCCTACTCGGACGAGATGATCGACGCGCTGGTCGATGCGTTCGATGAGGCCGAGGCGGATGGTGACGTGAAGTGCGTGATCATCACGGGCGCCGGCACGACGTTCAGCGCCGGCGGAGATCTGAACGCCATGAAGAACCACGCGGGTATGTTCGAGGGTGACGCGGTGAACCTTCGCAGCCGTTACATGCGCGGGATTCAGCGAATTCCTCGCCGTATGGCGCGCTTCGAGAAACCCGTGGTCGCTGCGATCAATGGTCCGGCCATTGGCGCAGGCCTGGATCTGGCGTGTATGTGCGACATTCGCATCGCTGCGAACGGCGCTCGCTTTGGCTCCACTTTTGTGAAGCTTGGTCTGATTCCGGGAGACGGTGGCGCCTACCTGCTGTCTCGCACGATCGGTGTACCGCGTGCGCTTGACCTGATCCTGACTGGGCGTCTGATCGACACGATGGAAGCCGAGCGCATGGGGCTGATCAACGAAGCCGTGGAGCCCGAGCAGCTGATGGCCACAGCACGAAAGCGCGCCCTTCGAATTGCGGCGAATGCCCCTCAGGCTGTTCGTCTGGCCAAATCAGCGATTTATCAGTCGTACGACCTCGGCCTTGACGCCGCCCTGACCCTTGCGGCCACGTATCAGGGCATTGTCCAGAACACGCCGGACCACGACGAAGGTGTCGAGGCGATGCTGGCGGGACGGAATCCCGAGTTCAAGGGCTAAGGGTTGACGCGTGAACGGGGGAACACGATAACGGCGCATCCTGTCTATCCGCCGTGATGGTGTTACTTATGAAGTCCGTTGATGTGATGCGTGGCCTCGTCGTCGTTTGCGCCTGTGCATGGGGGCCTGGGGTGGTGGAGGCCGATGAAGGCATGTGGCTGCCCGAGCAGCTCCCCGCGCTGGAGTCGGAGCTGTCAAATGCCGGCCTTGACCTTCCCGCGGGTCAACTCGCTGACGTCGCGCAGGCGCCCCTCGGTGCCATCATCAGCCTGGGCGGTTGTTCGGCGTCCTTTGTTTCACCCAACGGGCTGGTGATTACCAATCATCACTGTGCCGTAGGCGCGCTTCAGCAGAACTCGACGGCCGAAAACAACATTCTGCGCGATGGGTTTGTAACGACCTCGACCGCCGAGGAGGTGTGGGCCGGCCCGGGGTCGCGCGTGTACATCACAGATCAGATCACGGACGTAACGACGCAGGTGCAGGCTGCGCTGACGGGAGCGACCGACGACCGTGAACGGTACGACGCGTGGGATCGGGTGCAGAAAGACCTGATCGCAGCATGCGAAGAGCCGGGCGGTGTCACCTGCGACGTCGTCGATTACTATGAGGGACAGGCGTTTCGTCTGATTCGTCAGGTGGAGATCGAAGATGTCCGGTTGGTGTATGCGCCGCCCGAAAGCATTGGTTACTACGGGGGCGAGGTGGACAACTGGATGTGGCCGCGCCACACGGGTGACTTCGCATTCTTCCGCGCCTACGTGGGTCCGGACGGCCGCCCTGCACCGTACGCGCCCGAAAACGTGCCATTTCGACCCGCTCACTGGTTGCAGGTCAATTCGCAGGGCGTGCAGGACGGCGACTTCGTGATGGTCGCCGGGTACCCTGGCCGTACGTTCCGCTACCGTACTGCGCTCGAGACTGTGCACGCCGAGCAGGTGTCTTATCCCTGGCAGATCACAGTCATGAGCGATGTCATGGCGTTGCTGGAGACCAGAATGGCCGAGGACGCCGAGGCTGCAGTACGTCTGAACACGCAGTATTTCGGGTTGTCGAACTACCTGAAGAACAACCAGGGAATGCGGGACGGCTTTGTTCGTACTCAGGTGGCACAGGCTGCCGCGCTGCGCGAAGAGGCGATGCGCGCTGCGCTGGTCGCGCTGCCTGACGGTGAAGGCGAGCGGTTGCTGGCTGCGATGGATGAGCTGCGCGCGCTGCTGGAGCAGGCGACCGCCAACGAAACCCGGGACCGCGTACTGGACTGGATGCTGTGGAACGTGCGTCTGGTGGGTGTGGCTTCCAATCTGTACTTCTGGTCGCTGCAACGCGCGAATCCAGACGATATGGCGCGCGAGGCGGGCTATCAGGAGCGCGACTGGGACTCCCTTCGCGAGCGGGTACGCCGCGTGGAGCGCTCGTCTGATCCGGTGGCCGACGAGCGCATGGCGGCTTACTATCTGCGGCTGGCGGATTCGCTGGCAGAGGGAGCACGCATTGAGGCGCTGGACGCGTTACTGAACGAGCACAGAGAGTCGCCTGATCCGTATGCTGCAGCGGCAGCTGCCTTGTACGGCAATACCCGGCTGAGCGACGCGGCGGTGCGCGAAGAAATGATGCAATGGTCGCCCGAGGCGTTCACGTCGAGCGACGACCCACTGGTGCGTCTGGCTGTCGCGCTGGACCCGCTGCGGTCTTTGATTCGCGAAGAGCGGAAGGCTCGTCAGGGAGCCGAACTCCGGCTGCGTCCGCTCTACATGGAGGCTGTGCGACTGGCGTCCACAGCCGAGCTGTATCCCGACGCCAACAGTACGCTCCGGGTTACGGTAGGGCAGGTGGGCGGCTACACCGGGACAGAAGGTCAGGCATTCGAACCGTTTACGGTGATTGAGGGCGTCGCCGCGAAGCACACGGGTGAAGAGCCATTCAACGCGCCTGCTGCGCTATTGGCCGCGATTGAGGCGGGCCAGACGGCGGGTTACCAACACCAGACGCTGGGCAGTGTTCCGGTGGCGTTCCTGTCAGACCTCGATACCACCGGCGGAAACAGTGGCTCGGCCACGCTGGACAGCCAGGGACGACTGGTAGGGCTGCTGTTTGACGGGAACTACGAGTCGATGGCGAGCGACTGGTTGTTTGATAACGAGCGCACTCGCTCCATCCACGTGGACGTCCGGTACGTGCTGTGGCTCATGGACCGTGTGTTTCCTGCACACCAGCTGCTTCGCGAGATGGAAATTCAGCCGCAGACCGATGGTAGCGCACCCACCGAAACCGGCGCCGCGCCCTGAACAACCTTCGGCGCTGCTGTCACGTGGCGCGCCCGCGAGAAGGCGTTCTTTGTGACCACAATGAATGTGCTGCCGGCGTCTGTCGTATGGATAGATGGCACCGTCCCAAACTGTCCACTTGCAGGAACTCGGGTTTGGTGCCAACTTCGCCGGCGGTCGTGTGTGATTATCCTGATGACTCTGGAGGCCCGGATGATGAAGAAATTCAGCCCTGTTGTGTGGATGGCCGGTCTGATGCTGTTGGCCTCGACGGCGAGCGCACATAGCGCGTCGCTCTCTGTCGATGGTCGGCGTTCGACGCTGTCGTTCATTAGCGACGCTCCCGGCGAACGCATCGTAGGTACGGCCTCCGGCATCTCGGGTTCGATTCAGACCGACCTCGCCAATCCGGCGGCGACCACCGGAACCATTCAGTTCCCGGTGTCGTCGATGGAGACCGGCAACGCCATGCGTGACCGGCACATGCAGGGCGAGCAATGGCTCAACGGTGACGCCAACCCCAACATTGTCTTCACGATCGAGCGCATCGACAACCCGACCGTCTCGACCAACGGCAACCGAACCGACATCACCGGCACAGCCGTTGGCACCGTGACCATCAACGGTGTCGCAGCCCCCGTGCAGGCGCAGGTCGCTGTTGCGCTGAACTCCGAGACGCGGACCGCTCGTATTCAGCCTACCTTCAGCGTGTCGCTCGCGGCGCACAACATCGCAGGCCGCGATGGTGCCATCGGCGACACCGTGGGCGCAACCATCGCCATTGAAGGCACCGTGTACGCAGCCTGGGAGTAAGCGATGGCCACAAGCGGAAACAAGTCGTTCCTGGCCGCAGCCCTGTTGTGCTTTGCGCTCTCGATGGGTGTTCTGGGCTACTGGCAATATGCCGGCGGCGCCATGGTCACCCAGTATCAGGTGGCCGTCACCGTAAGCACAGAAGACGAGTTCGGTGACGTCATCGAAAGCACGGTCATGCAGGACCAGTTTCGGTTCGGGCTTCTTCCCGACAAGGGCTATGACGCGGCGCTGCCATGGGTGGTAGGCTTTGACCTCATCGGCGTTGTGTTGCTGTTTATGTATCTGCGCAGCCGCCGATAAAGTGGCCGAATGCAGCGCGAGTCACCACTGGAGCAGGGCATGAGTTCGAGTTCAGAGGGCGTGAAGGGCACTTCGCGCCGAGATTTCATTGCGGCAGCCGTGGGAACGCTCTTTGCCTGCCCGCTGCTGAAAGCCTGTGAGTACGTCGATATTCGGGAAACCGGATCCACCGGCGGTAGCGGTGATGCGGGCTTTCCCTTCAGCATCAACGACCCCGATTTTGCCGCGCTGGCCGAGGTCGGTGGCAACGTGTGCGTGGCGTTTGGCCCGGTCGAGGTGGTGCTGTACCGCGCGTCCGAAGACGAGATCCTCGCGTTCGAGAAGTTGTGTCCACATGCGGGTTTGCCCATCGCCGAGTGCGGTGAAGGCCAGCGTGGCGTCACGTATGACGTCGAGAGCCGCCAAATCACCTGCATCTTCCACACATCCATCTTCAACGCTGACGATGGCACGGTGGTGTCGGGTCCTGCGCCGCGGCCGCTATTCGTATTTCCGGTCACGTTCGACCCGGCATCTGGTGCCGGGTCCATCTCGACGGGAGGCTTCTGATGCGCCTCTCCGCATTTCCGGATTGTGCCGTGCGTCGAGCAGCCGCGTGGGCGCGCTCTTATACCCTGTTATTGCCCATGCTGGTGACGCTGGGTGTCGTGACGGGCGCAGGTGAGGCCCACGCAACTCCCTGGATGTCGCTGCAAGCTGGTACGCCGTGCGCTACCTGTCACACCAACGTGCAGGGCGGCGGCGGCCGCACCGAGATCGGTTGGGGTAACTCGCTCTACACCGGCATGTTCACCTACGACCA
>JAGWVZ010000281.1 GCA_018970625.1 Myxococcales bacterium
GTCACCAGCGTGACCGCCGCCTGCACCGTGAACATGGTGGCGAGCGTCAAGATTCCATAGAGCCAAAGCGCCCATGGCCCGAGTTTACGGTAACCTTCCAGCAGGGACGTGCCCGTGGCCGCCGCATACTGTGCGCCGTACCGGAAGGCCGGGTACTTCATGACGTTGGCCAGAATGATGATGCCGCCGAGCGCCAGCCCGTGTTCTGCGCCAGCGCGGGTGGACTGCACCAGGTGCGAGACTCCGACGGCAGCCGCCGCGAACAGCAGGCCTGGACCCAGCGCACGCAGCAAAGATGATTTCTGGTTGAGGGATTGCGTCATGACGTGCCGGGTTCTTGATGCTGATGAGTGCCGTGCACATCATGATTTGTTTTCATTCGGTCAAGCATCAGGGCCGACGCATGGCGTCATGCGGCGCGTTCGTGGTCAGCGCCACTGCAGCGACGGGTTGGCGCGCGCGGCCGATTGTTCCGCAGTGATAGCGATAGCGACGTGAAGAAGGAGAGCGGGCCACAGCGATCCGGTGTGCAGTGTCATGTACGCAAACAGGTATCCCATGGGCAGGCAGCCAAGGGTCTCGGCTGCGTCCTTGTGCAGGTGGGCCAGCACGTAGAGCGCCGTATGGATGGCCACGCCCGCACCCACACCGGCGACCTGAATACACAAACCGAGCACGAGCCCTCGAAAGAGCGCCTCGTAGCCGGTGAGGTACACAAGCCAGCTTGTCGCTGAGAGGGCTTGTTGGGCGGGCGTGGCGTTCGGCACCCGGAAGTCGGGATACCGTGCCTGTTGGCCTGGCTGTCGGCCAGCACGCCAGACCAGCGGCACGAGAATGACTGCTGGAATGGCGATCCAGCCGATCGCGTTCTGGTGCAGGGGCGCGGTGAACCAGCCCGGAGGTACCTCTGCGCCGACGGCGCAAACGATGCTCACGACGAGTAGGACGACACCACCCAGCACACGCGAAACGGGTCCGGCCCAGACGTCGATCGGTTGGCTCCAGTGGCGGCTGAGGTTACGCAACGCCGTGGCAGACAGAAAATAATGCCACGATACGAACGCGAGTGTCGCGACCAGAAACGGCCAGCCGTCAGGCAACTTCACGGATTACCGTCAGGGGATTTCGCAGAGGGCGCGGACGTTGGAGTTGCACCCGATGTCGTTCCACAAGCCATCTCCGATCAGGAACGAAACGCAGTCTTCGCCGACACCGAAGTCATTGGGTTCACCTGCACCCCAGTTGCGATAGCTCGACGTGCTGCCGCTTTGCCACACAAACGTGTTCTCGGTGGTGCGGTCATTGAGTCCGATCCAGAAATCGCTGGTGATGGCAGACAAATAGCGAAGCCAGACGTTTTCGATGGCGTTGTCGATGGTCGCCAGAGCTCCGCCAACGCCTGTGCAGGCGTCCCGGTGAGCCACCCAGTCATCATTGTTGTTTCGGAATACGTAGCAGGTGCCCGTGGGTCCAACCCGGTCGGCACACTGCCGTTCGCAGTCGGCCGTGCAGTTGGCGCTTCCAGGCTCGCAGCGTTCCCAGGGAGCGCGCACACCATCGCCACACGCAAACGAGGTGGGGTTCCCCAGGCAGTCGTTTGCCGCCCGGGTGGCGTTCGAGAAGCTGACGTTGCGACTATTGCCGCTGGAGTCGGTCGCCGTCGCTGCGTCGCTTGTATCGAAGCGGTACAACGCGATGGTGGACCCGCTTGATGCCAGTGCGCGCTCCGGGGTGAACGCTCCGCGGTAAATGACTGCTGAAGAGATACGGACTTCGTCGATATCGGCAACGGCGGAGGCGGGGGTGACCCCTCTGCTTCCAATGAAGATGGATGCGGGGGCGCTGAGTTGTGTGTTGCTCCCGCCGGCGGTTCCATGGGCAACAGCGACACCGTCAATGAACAGGAACGCCTGTTGTCCTGTGCGAACGCCAGCGATGTGATGCCACTGGCTGTCACGCAGGTCACGGGTCGTCAGTTCGGCTCGCGCCAGACTGCCGGTGCCGAGGAAGAACTCAAAGTAGGGGTTGCCTTCGGCGTCGAGAGCCAGCAATCCGTAGTCTTCGGTTGCATTGCCACCGAGACCTGCCAGACCTCCCGAGGTGGTGGCGCGCGCCCACAGCTCGATCGTGAAGTCACTTGCGTTGGGGGCCCAGGCTGCGCCGCCGGTGCGAACGGTGGTAGCGGTGAGGCTGGCCACATTGGCGATGCGGCACGATTCGCAGCCATCGCAGGTGAGCGCGTTGCCATCGTCACAGGTTTCGCCGAGCGAGGCCTGTACAATGCCGTCTCCACAGCCGGGAGCCACGCACGCCCCACCCGAGCATGAGGTGGCGCAGGTCTCGGTGCTGGTCCACGCGGTGCCGGTGCCGTTGCAGGTCTCCACGACATTGCCGCTGCAGCGCACCGCGCCGGGGGTGCAGATCGGGCCGCCGCAGACGCCTGAGTTACAGAGCTCTCCACCGGCGCACGCGGTCGTGGTTTCGGCGGAACCTGCTGCGTTGCACACGCGGACGCTGGTGCTTGTGGCGCAGACCGATGCGTTCGGCGTGCAGACCTGCGGCAAACAGGTGCCGCCCGAGCAATACGTGCCACCCGCGCAAGGTGAGGTAGTAGTGGCCGAGCCGAGCTCGTTGCAGGTGCTGCGGGTGAAGTTGCCCACACAGGTGGTTGTGGACGGCGTGCAGACGCGCGGTGAGCAGGTACCCCCGAGACAGTAGTTGTTTGCGGGGCAGTCCACCAGCGAGGTGGAGCTGCCGATGTCGTTGCACACCAGACGGGTGTCGCCATCCGAGCAGGTGGAGGTGGAGGGTGTGCAGACGCGCGGCACGCAGGCGCCTTCCGAGCAGTACTCCGTACCACCGCAGCTGGTGGTCGTGACTGCCGAGCCAGTGGTGTTGCAGGTCGTGAAGGCAGACGCCGAGCTGCAGGCGCGCGCGCCCGGCGTGCAAATCTGCGGTATGCAGGCACCGGCCGAGCAGTAGGTTCCGGTTTCGCAGGGACGGGTTACCTGTCCGGAGCCCAGGGTGTTGCATTCGCGCACGTTGAAGTTGTCCACACAGGTTCCCGTGCCGGGCGTGCAGACCTGCGTGCGGCAAACGCCCGCATCGCAGTAGGAATTCGTTCCGCAGGGCGTCTCTGTGGCGCTGGAGCCAAGCGTGTTGCAGGTTCGACGCGTCGTGGCGTTGGCGCACGTGTTGCTGTTGGGCGTGCAGATTTGCGCCTGACACTCGCCGTCTCCGCAGTACGTGCCGCCCGGGCACGCCTGCAGCGTTTCTCCGGTTCCTGTCGCATTGCACACGCTGCGGCTGAAGCCGTCGATACACGCGTTCACGGAAGGTTCGCACACCCGCGGCACGCACTCGCCGTCCACGCAGCTCTGCACCGATGTGCAAGCAGCGCTGGCGACATAGGTCGATCCCGAGGTGTTGCACACTTCCCGCGCCACCAGATCGACACAGCGCAGCGTTCCGGGCTCGCAGACCTGGGGTGCACAGGTGGCGAGGGCGCCCGAGCCATTGCAGTACTGACCCGAGCCGCAACGCGTCGTGCTGGCCGAGGCGCCGCGCCCGTCGCATGTGCTCACCGAAAACTCACCGTCGCACACGGCCGAGCCTGGCGTGCAGGTCCAGGGTACACACTCGGCATCTACGCAGAACTCGCGCGCTCCGCAGGGAACCGGGTTCAGGTACCGGGAACCGTCAATTTCGCATTGCTCCACGGCCTCGGCGTCGGGGTTGCACCGGAAACTGTCAGGTTCACACACCTGCGGCAAACACGAGGCGCCGCCGGGCGTGGTGCCGCAATAGAAGCCTGCATCACAGCGTTCGCTGGTTTCAGCGGTTCCGTCGCCGTTGCAGCTGGCGACGGTGAGAATGTCAGAGCAGCGGGTGCTCTCGGGCACGCAGACGACGTCCTCGCAAGCGCCGTTCACGCACGCCTGACCGTCACCACACTCTTCAATCACGACCTCCAGTGTGCCTCGGTCGTCGCACTGCACAATGTTTCGGCCATCGCATGCGACTTCACCCGGTACGCACACGCGGGGACGACACACCGGCAGCCCGGTCGAGTCGTCGCACCAGGCCTCTTCGGCCGTGCAGTCCTGCGCACCCACAATCAGGCCGTCGTCGCCACACTCCACGATGCGCTCGCCAACACACTGTGTGGTACTCGCCTCGCAGTCTCGTGGCAGGCAGGTGCCAGCCAGACACACTTCGCTGGCGTCGCAGGGAGCCGCCCCCGCGTATCCGCTGCCGTTCTCGGAGCAGGTCTCGACCACCTCGCCGGTGCAGCGGGTCGTGCCTGGCTCGCAAACGCGCGGCAGACATGCACCGGCCTGACAGTAACAGCCCGACGTGCCCTCGCAGGTGGACGGGTCACCACAGTTCGAGACCGACTGCTGACCCTCATTGCACGTCACGCCCTGCAATCCGTCACAGAACGGAATGAAGGTCGCCGGGTCGCAGCCGGCGTCCGACAGCGACCCATCTCCAGCGTCAGCGCCGCTGTCGCCGGGGTCAACGTCGTCGAGCGCGCTCCCTCCAACACAAATGCCAGCCTGACACACAAGCCCGGGCGAGCAATCGGTCGACTCGGTGCACAGTCGCTGCTCCAGCGCGCTGGGGTCAAAGGAGCATCCGGCCGCGAGGGACCAGCCTGTGAGAAGCACCGTTCGGACAACGAACGACCAGTAACGCGACATGGATCACCTGCGGTGTACACCAGATACGGCGGGCACACTAACGGGTATCCCGGCGTTGCTCAAGCCTCGCCAGTCACTGTGAGGGATTATCTACGCATCCCGTAGCCCCGGTTCAGGGCGATTGTACACAGCACCAGCACAACCAGCATCGCCGCTCCAACCGCCACGGCAGACGTCATCACCGGGATCTCCGATACCCCGAGAACTCCGTACCGGAGTCCACTCACCGTGTAGAGCACCGGGTTGCAACGGCTGATGGTCTCCCACAGCGGCGGAAGATCGGTAACCGAGTAGAAGACTCCGCCCAGAAACGTCAGCGGTTGCACGATAAAGTTCGGAAAGATGCTCAAATGGTCGAACTTTTCTGCCCAGAGCGCGGCCAGTAAGCCTACTCCGGCAAAAGTTGTCGTCACCGCCACACTGAAAAAGATCGCCCACAGCGGGTGCGCCAGCGCAAACCCCGTGAACAGGCCCGCGACGATCCACACCAGTACGCCCACAGCGATCCCCCGAAACACCGCCGCCGACAGGTAGGCCGTGAGAATCTCGGGGGTACCCAAAGGCGCTGTCAACAGATCCACCAGCGTCCCATTGATCTTGCTCTGAAACAGGCTCGACGAGGTGTTCAGGAATGAGTTGCTGATCATCGACAGCATCATCAGACCCGGCACC
>JAGWVZ010000282.1 GCA_018970625.1 Myxococcales bacterium
CATCGGGAAATAGACCGGGTGCGAGTCGTTGTAACGAAGTCCAGATGTCCCGGGCGGCCTGTAATTCACCCAGCGCCTCAAGGCAAAGAGAGCGATGATATTCAATGAGGCAGCGATCCAACTCAGACAGGTCGGGTGCGTTCTGCAGCGCCTCCAGAGCACGTAAAGCGTCGAGATAATCGCCCATCTGGACGCGTAGCGCTGACAATTCGAACGAGGCAGCAACGGGGAAGTCTCCGAAGAGCTGTTCCTGCAGCGCTTCGAGCGCATCGTGAACCTGTCCCTGACGCACCAACTCCATCGCCGCCTTGAATTCCTCGTCGTGAAGGGCATCGAGCGCGCCCGCCGTAGGACCAAACACAAGCGTCATGCCGGGCGAGGGTCGCCCAACAGGGGCATGGACTGTCGGCGCAGAGGCGCTGGCAGTGGGAAGAGCCGCGCCCGCATCGGTCAACGCATCCGGGTCATCGAGCACCAGCTCTTCAAACTCTCCATCGGAGAAGGCATCATCCAGGTCAGACTCGTCGTCGATGAATTCGGGTTCGTCCAGAGCGTTCAGTTCTGGGCGGTCAGGAACGTCCTCGTCAGGCACGCCGGGCGACCTGGACGCGGGCAACTCAAACGAGACGGGCGCATCGACGGGGAGAATGCCGTAGCCCACGTCGACCGCCGGCCTTACCTCGGGTACATCCTCACCCTCGAACAGTTCGGCATCGGTGATCAGCTCTTCATCCAGATCGATCGGCACATCATTGACTGCCGGCACCTCATCACGACCAGCCTGACGGTCATCCAGCGGGTCGTTGCCGTCATCGTCCACCATAAAGAGGTCATCGTCGCCGTCGTCGCTCGGCCGGGAGTCGACTGCAGCGGCGCTCAGCGCATGCTGGGCAAAGCCGAGGGCCTCGAGCGTGGGCAGGACCACCGAGCTGGGCGATTCATCAAACCCGGCTGCGGCCTGAGCAGCGGCGACTTCTTCTGAGGACGGCAGCTCATCAAGCCGTCGAAGGATAGCCTCGGCCTGCTCGGGATACATTCCCATGAGTTCCAGTAGCAGAGCGTGAGCCTCAGACAGCTGCCCTTCTTCGGCCAGTTGATGAGCCCGATCCAGTGAAGCATCCAGAGCCGCGGGCAGCGCAGCTACTTTTTCGACGGGGCTCGCATGCTCTGCGGTAGAGGCTGCATTGGGATTCTCGCCGAACACAGACTCAATCTCGCGAATAAACGCCTCGTCCTGATCAAGCGCCGATGCACCTGCCGAATCATTCGCAGGGCCAAGGTCCACGAAGAGCGCATCAAACTCATCGAGCGTGTCGTTGTCATCGACAGGCAGCGACGACGTATCGAAGTGGTCGGGGACGAGCAGATCCTCCGCGTCGAGCTCAGGGACCTCGCCGGCAAACCGATCGAATTCAAGTCTGGCCGCTTTCAGCTCAGGCAAGTCGGGCGCGAGTCGTGCGGCTTCACGCAACCACCCTTCACATTCGGGGCGCAGCGACTGTTCTCGACAGCAGATCCGGACGAGGCGAGCCATATCTCGCGTGGCATCCACGGGACGATGGGTATCGACATAGATGCGGCTTCGTCGCTTGAGCGCCTCGACACTCGACGGATCAATCTGAAAAATCTGGTCGAGGTGCCCCAGCGATTTCTCGAAGAGAGAATACTTGAGGTACACGTCGGTCTCCGAGAGCAGTCGAGCGACCGTCGCGTGCTGCTCAGGCGTGAGTTCGACGACCGACTCGCCGTCCAGGATCTCGAACTGAAGTTCTTCGGAGTCGATATGGCTCTTATGGCGCCGAGCGAGGGGGTCGTTCGGATCAATATCGAACAGTAATTCGAGCGCCAGCTCCTTCTCGCTGTGGCGGTCATGCTGCTCAAACACAGGGATCAGGTCACGCAGCGCTGTCGCGGCGCGTTCGGCCTGCCCCAGCTGCACCATGGATTCAATGAGCATCCGTAGCGCCTCAGTGTCGTAACGTTCGCTACGAAACAGAGGCTGCAGAGTGGTCGCAGCGTTCGCCGGCCTGCCGACTTCCAGGTACACCCGGGCGAGTTGCTTGGTCCGTTCGGAATCGTCGGGGACCTGATGCACGAAGCGTTCGGCGACTTTGATATACTCCTCGAAACGCCCCTCACCGAGCAGCGAATCACAGGCGGCGCCGAAGTGTACGGCTGCGGCTCGGACGTCCTCAATCTTGAGCAGCTGCTCGGCCAGCTTGATGCGATTGCCGACGCGGCCGGGGTCAATCTCCACCATGCGCTGCAGCACTTTCAGGTACTGGGCGAACTTTCCTTCCTGTTGTAGCTGCGTCGCGACGGTCTGGAACTGCGACAAGGCATCCGAGAACAGGCTCAGCTGCGCGTACAGGTCGGCGAGTCGCATCTGCGCAGGCGCGTCGTCCGGCTTGACGCGCAGCAACTGCTTGTAGACGGCGACCGCCTTCAGGAAGAACCCGTGCGCGACATAATAATCTGCGACCTCGTTGTAGGTCTTCATGGCGTCGGCGGTGAGTCCTTCGCGGGCCTGCAGGTCACCAATTTTGAGGAGCACCCGAATATCATCGGGGTACGCCGCGACCAGCGCTTCGTAGTCCTTGATTGCCTTTCGGAACTGGCCCTTCTGGATGTACTTTTGCGCGCTCGCGATAAGTTTGTTTCGGTCGACCGCCAAGACACACCTGCGACGAGTTCATGTGGAAACAGAGCCTGACCAGCCTGATGGTACGGCGCGACATATATGTGCAACGCAGCCCGTGCGACAAGTTCCCGATGCGAGCGTTCACACTTTGAAACAGGGCGGGCGCAAACGTTTGACGTTGGCCGTTACTTCTTCACACGGTCAACGAACTCACCCGTACGCGTATCAATACGCAGCACCTCGCCCTCTTCGATGTAGAGGGGAACGGTCACCACCGCGCCGGTGTTCATGGTGGCAGGCTTGCTGCCTCCCTGAGCCGTATCACCGCGAACGCCGGGGTCCGTCTGAGCGACGACGAGCTCGACAAAGGTGGGTACTTCCACCGAGATCGCCTTACCCTTGAAGAACAGGATGGTCGCCGGGAGGTTGTCGATCAGGTAATCCAGCACCTCCTCAACGGCGTCCTTGGGCAGCGCGATCTGCTCGTAGTTGGAGTTGTCCATAAACGTCCACGTCTCGCCGTCCGTGAACAGGTACTGCATCTCCCGCTCCTCCAGGTCGGGCTTGCCCACCTTGTCACCGCTGCGAAAGTTGCGCTCCAGCACGCGACCCGTGATCAGGGACTTGAAGCGAGTCTTCACGAACGCGACGCCCTTGCCGGGCTTCACATGCTGTGCAGACAGGATGACGCAAGGGTCGCCTTCGATTTCGATCTTCAGATTCTTACGGAATGAAGTGGTATCGTACATGGGTCTCTTCGGTAAGGTCAGGGGTTGTGACAACCCGTCTGCAGTGCGAGGTAAGGAGGGGGTGCCTATCGCACATCCGGCGGTCGTTCAAGGGCGTTCCAACGCGCTGTTTCGTGCGGCCAGAAACCGGAGCGCTGCTTCGTATCCATAAACGCCCAGACCGGTCACGACGCCCAGTGCGCGGTCTGATAACCATGAGTGATGGCGAAATTTCTCCCGGGCAAACACATTGCTGATGTGCACCTCCACAAATGGAATGTCCACGGCCAGCAGGGCGTCTCGAATCGCCACGCTTGTGTGGGTGTAGGCGCCAGCGTTGATGACGATTCCGTGTGTTCTGCCGCGCAGTGACTGAATGTGGTCCACGATGGCTCCCTCGTGATTCGACTGCCACGTGCTCACAACCACGCCAAGCGACTCGCCCTGCGCCAGCAGGTGCTCATCGAGTTGCGCGAGCGTGGTATCGCCGTAAACTGACTTTTCTCGTGTTCCCAGCAGGTTAAGATTTGGTCCATGGATGACAGCGACGTGGTTTGACATGCAGATGGTCGGGTACGGGGATCACGTATAATTCGTTGCGATTCGACGCGATTTGTTGTTTGGACGGCACGTCTCGAAATCAGCATTTACCGCGGGAGCAACGCGAAACCAAGTCGCCCACGGTTGCACCGCACATCAACACGGTCGAAGCCCATGTTCAAGCGGAACTCTCTCTCTGTGATCCGGGGTCCCGGTCTCATCGCTGGCTCGCTGCTTCTGGCCTGCCTGTGTCCTCTGGCCGGATGCAGTCAGATTCAGGATCTCAAAGAGAGCATCTTTGGCGGTGAGTCCGAAGAAGCGTCGGGCGTCACCAGAGCCGGCGTCACCACCACCAGTAACGGGAGCGGGGCCCCTGCTCCGGCTGGCGGCACCGTCGTCGGCAACGTGTCGATGCTTGCCATGCTGCCCGCCACCCCAGACGTCGCGCTGCGCTTCGATGTGGCGGGCGCGCTGGCCATGGCCAACACGCTGAGCGGCTCGACGTTCAGCGCCGAAACCATCAACCAGCAGATCGCCCTGCTCCTTGCCGAATCCGAGATTCCCGCCGAGCTGATTCCCCGGCTGCTTCCCGCGAACGCCACCGAGATGGTCGTGGGAGTCTGGGTCTCCGAGGAGTCGATCGTGCTCATCACCAACCCCGAAGCCATCGCCAACCCGCCGGCGGAAGGCGAGCTCAGCTCGTTTGGCACAGGCGTCCAGATCGGACAGAAGAATGGCCGCGTCATCCTGGGTGTCGGACCTGCATTCACCCGCGCCTGGGGCCTGACGCCGGGCGCCGGTAGCTTTGCTCCCGAGACGGACTGGGCCGCGGGCCACGCGATTGTCTCACAGGATTCGCTGTTCTCGCTGTTCACGGCCGACACCACTCAACTGCAGCGCACGGTACTCGAAGACCTCGCAGCAGCTGGCCTCTCCGTTCAGCGGGCAGCCCTGTCGGTTCGAACCAATGGCACCGTGGTCGCTGCGCTGGAAACACCCGACGACTCGGCGCTGCGTCGTGCGCTCGGCGCATCGCAGGCTGCCATCGCGCAGGGCATCGCGGGGCTTCGTACCGAGCTACCTCCTCAGGCGCAGGGCGCGCTCAACTACGGCGATCTCGTGGTGCGTGCGCTGTGGTCACAGCTGTCGCTCACTCGCGAAGGCAACCTGACCACCATCACCACCCTTCCCGCTCAGTGCGGAAGCAGTCTGACCACGACGCTGCTCGCCATGGCGGCCATCGGAGCCGGCATTGATCTGGCCGATGAGTTCCCGGTCGCCGTGTTCACGCCTTCCACGCAGCGCGTCGCGACTGGTTGCAATCCCATGCCAGGGCCGGCCACGGCCTTCCCGCGCGACATGGCGCGAGTCGTCGATTTTGCGGGAGCAGGGCCGGCCGGCGCGGTCCTCATCGACTACGCTGGACTGCTGCGGCAGGCGCTGCCCACCCTGTT
>JAGWVZ010000283.1 GCA_018970625.1 Myxococcales bacterium
GGTGTGAACGGGTACCGTGGCTTTAACGATATCCAGACCTGGCTGTCGGGCAGCGTGAGCTCAACACTGTTCAATGGTCGCTTTGGTAATACCAACGATTGGCGCGTGCAGTTGTCGGACTACGCTTCCGACACGATCGGCTACCGTCTGGGCAGTCTGCGCGTGGACGTGTTCTGTGCCTGCCCCACGGGAACCACCTTTTATCAGGACGCGGACGGCGATGGATTTGGCAATCCGGGCGTCGCCCAGACGACCTGTATTCAGCCGTTCGGATATGTAGCCGACAACCGTGACTGTAACGACGGAAACGCTGCTATTACCCAGCTGCTGTGGTTCCGTGATGCGGATGGTGACAGTTACACCACCACCGAGTCGCGCAACCAGTGCTCCGCTCCCGGTACCGGCTGGCGGCAGCTCCCCTCGGCCACCTCGCCGCTGGATTGCAACGATAATACCCAGTGGATTTATCCGGGTCGTACCGAGATTTGCGATGGTGTTGACAACGACTGCAATGCCGGAACGGGAGAAGGTACCCAGTGCACCAATGCGTTCAACGCGCCCGGTGGATCATCGGGGGCTGGCTGTGTGGGCCGTTGGAACTCATCCACCAACCGAGGCTACATGATGTGCCAAGCCACCAGTAACAGAACGCATGCGCAACACCGTACTCGCTGCCAGAATCAGGGAATGGATCTGGCGTTGCCGAACAACGAGACGGAGAACGAGTGGTTGCGCAACACATTCACGGCGTGGCGGACGTTTGGACAGGCCTGGATCGGTATTACCCGATCTACCACCTCGACCAGCAGGGCGGGCTGGACCTGGATCGCGAATGGGTCGGCTTATCCCTGGGATGCCGGTTGGCGAAGCGGTGAACCCAGCGGTGATGGTACGTGCGTTGAGATTCACGGAGGTGCCAGCGGGTGCACATCCTGTCGGTGGAACGATTTGGGCTGCAGCAACAGTCGTGACGAATCCATGTGTGAATGGAGCTCCGAGAACACTGTGCTGCCGTAGTGTCTGCCCTGTTGCTGTGCCGCCCTGCTAATCGAGCGATAAACGTCCCGTACCAAGGGTTGAACCCCTGCTTGAAGGTGTGAAGAATGACTTATCGTCACTGGACGAGTGTATGGTGTGCTCAGGCACTTCTGCTGCTGGCAGCTTGCGGCGATGACCCGGTCGAGCCGACCGGTGCGTGCGGCGATGCCGAAATCGGTGGAGCCGAAGCCTGCGACGACGGCAACGTCAACGCCGGCGACGGCTGCTCGGCGGTGTGCACGGTAGAAGCGGGTTTCTCTTGCCCGCCCGTGGGTGGGTTCGCCTGCACGACCACCTGCGGCGACCAGATTCAGGCTGGCGCCGAGGCCTGCGATGATGGCAACGCCGCATCGGGCGATGGCTGTTCGTCGGAGTGCACCGTCGAAGAACCACTGCCGGAAGATTGCGCCGACGAGGTGGATAACGACCGCGACGGCCTCGCCGACTGCGACGATGCCGACTGCGCCTCGGTGTGTCCGACCGCCGAAAACTGCACCGACACCGTGGACAACGACCTCGACGGTCAGGCCGACTGTGCCGATTCCGACTGCGCCGAAAACGCAGCCTGCGTAGAGGAACCGCCTGCAGAAGACTGCGCATCTCCCGGCGACGAAGACGGCAACGGCGCGGCCGACTGCGATGACGATGCCTGTACGTGCGATTGCGGCGACGGGCGTCTCAACGGCGACGAGCAGTGCGACAGCGGTGACGAGAACAGCGACACCCTGCCCAACGCCTGCCGCAGCACCTGCGTGAACGCGTTCTGTGGCGACACGGTGGTTGACACCGGCGAGCAGTGTGACGGGTCGGCGCCAGCAGGCAGTGAGTGTGTTGACTGCGAGCTGCGCGTTGTTCCCGTCTGCGGTGAGTCGGGCCGCTACCTGGACCTGACCGTCGAGTCCGGGTCTGATGCACTCACCGTGCCGCTCGACTTTGACAGCGCGGCCATCGACGACTTCACGCTCCCTGCATCCTGTACGGCCATTAACGGCCGAGACATTACCGCCCAGATTACAGTGCCGGTGGACGGCATCTGGGTACTCAGACTCGACGGCGGCTCGCCCAACGACCGGTTTGCGGTCAGCCGGTCCGCCGGCTGTGATGCTCCCTTCGCCACCCAGTGCGCGTCAGCATCGCGAGGCCGTCTCGCCGAGCTGGTGATGGAGCTGCAGGCTGCATCGCCACAGGTGCTTCGCATCGAGGCGACGCCGTCGACCACGAACGCCACGCTCACCATTCAGCGGGTCGATGAAGTCATCACCCCCGGCGCAGCGTGTGTGGTCGGCGACGTTCTGCGACCCTGTGGTCCTGGTTTCGTGTGTACCGACATTACCGGAGCCACCGTGTGCACCGCCGCACCCGTCATGCCCGGCATGGTAGGCGAGAGCTGCTCGCCCGGTGTTCCCGGCGAATGCGTCAGCGGCACCGAGTGTCAGGCCGACACCAGCACCTGTCAGCCGCTCGCGGGAACAACCTGCGACACAGCAGTTTCTCTGGACGACGTCATGACAGACGAGGGAGAGAGCTTTGATGTCAGCCTCGTCGCTTCGACCGGGTCGCTTCAGGGAACGTGCGAATCCTTCCCGTCCGTTCTCGCGCTCAACCTGGACCTGTCCCGCGCGTCGTGGGTGCAGGTTCAGGCGGTCTCGAGCGATGGTTCTCCGGTCGCGGTGTCGGCGCGCTCCAACTGCGGGCTTGTCGCCAGTGAGGCATCCTGCCAGCGCGACGCCGGTGGAACAGCATCCTCAGCCTTCTATCTGCCGGGTGGCGGCGACGGAGGAACGCTGCTTGTGTCTGGATTCTCCGCGGCCAGCCTGACCGTCTCGCGCATTCCCGCCCGGGTTGCGGGTGAGACCTGTGATGTAGCCGGCGTCATCAACCGCTGCAGCCCGGGTCTTGAGTGTGCGGCGGGTACCTGTGCGGTATCGCTCGCAGGTAGCTGTGGAGACCCGCTGCCGGGCTTCCTCGCCGCCGAAGGAGAGCTCACCGGACGTGGTCTGGCGCTTGCGTTTGACACGGCCACGGTTGCGCCTGTTACCCGGGCGGCCTGCGACACACCGCTGCGGCGCCAGGTATTTACGTTCCAGAGCCCCGCGACCGGCTCGCTGGTGGCTCGGCTGGGCGATTCCGTGACGGGTGCGTTCATCGAAGTCGATGCCGAGTGCGCCGCGGCTCCTGCGCTGCCGTCTTGCGAGCTCGGTGGTGTGGCTACCAGGGTCGTTCGTACCGGTGAGTTCTTTGACGTCTCAGTCAGCAGTGCCGATGAGGTGGCTGGTCTGGTGACGCTGGTGCTCAATGTGCAGGCCGACGTGGGCGAGACCTGTTCGGCAGAGCAGCTCTGTTTGCCCGGACTCGAGTGTGTCGCCGGCCGCTGTCAGGCGCCACTGCTGCTGCCGGGGGCCGCATGTGTTCCCGGCGAGAGCGTGTGCACCACGGGCAACGCCTGCCTGCCCGGTGAGTTCGGATTCACCTGCAAGTCCACCGTCGCGGGCGATCGACAGGCCTGCGAGACGTTTGCTGGTTTGCCCACCTGCATTGAGCCCCTGGTCTGCATCGACGAGGGCGGCGGCAAGCTGTGCACGCTACCCGCCGTGCCAGACTGCACCACCGACGCCGAATGTGGTGCTGGATTCCGTTGCAACGCCGGCGACTGTCAGGCGCTGGTGAACCAGCCTGAAGGTGCCCCGTGCGACCTGAGCACAGCGAACTCATGTGCGTCTGGCCTCGCCTGCACGGTCGGGTCGGGCACACTGTCAGCCACCTGCAGGGCGCCCGTTGAGACGTGCAGTGACACCAACCCCTGTCTCGGCGGCGAGCTCTGCTTGGACGGCACCTGCTACACGCTACTGACCGAGGGTGAACGCTGCTCGCCCACAGCCCCCCCTCCGTGTCGCCTCGACCTGGAGTGTCTCGGAGCCCCCGGTGCCGAGGTATGCGGTCGTCGTGCAGGCGGACCAGGCAGCGAGTGTGCAGCCACCAGCGAATGCGCTACAGGGCTGTTCTGTAACCTGCTGGGCCTACCGGGTACCTGTCAGGAACGCCTGCCGATCGGCGCATTCTGCAACCTCGCCCTGCTGGACCAGTGCATTGAGGGTTCGTCCTGCCTGCGTTCCGGCGGCTCCATGTTCGCGATGTGTACCGCGAACCCCTGACGACGGTCTGTGCCACGTGTTGTGCACAGGTCCACGATGCCCTGTGTCGTGGTGTGCGGAACCACAGCATGTTTCTTGTTCGCATGCGCAGGGTCCACTTTGGGCTGAAAGACCATCGGAGTTCGGGTGCAGCAACCGTTGTGGAAGCAGCGCCCGCGTCATGAACGACTGGCGATGGAAGCAAGAGCGAACGCGACGTTGGGCCTCCACCAGGACGCAGCTCGCCGAATGGCTCCCCGTCCTTACTCCACCACCAGGTCATCCCGCAGCGCCGGACACTCCGGCTCGGTCAGCGTCTCGGGCAGCCGGTTCACCAGCTCAACAACCGATGGCTCAATTTGCCGCAGCACGTTGAACTGCGCCTCTTCTTCGGGCGTACGGGCGTTGTCGCGCTGCAGGGCGAGTCGCGCCAGCTGCAGGTTCTCAAACGCGGTCACCACCTCAGGACGCGCAGCTCGATAGCGATCGGCCAGCCCCTGCGTCAGCGACCGAATCGCCACGCACTCGGCCTGTCGAAATCCCGGGGTGCTGCCGTAGTTGGCGAACAATCGGTCTTCCAGCGTACGCATGCTGTCGGCCGCACTCGCCAGATCTTCCAGCGGCAGCAATCCGGCCACCAGGGCGGGGGGTACCTCGGACCACGCCAACGGAATATCGTCGGCGCCGTAATCGCCTTCGTCCAGACGCTGCGCCACCGACGCGGTGTTGGCGTACCAGTCCAGCAGATTGTACAGCAGGTCTCCCTCGGTCTCATTCAGCATTGTGGCTTCCTGCAGCTCCAGCAGCGTACGTTGCGCATCGCTCACCAGCTGCCCGGGCGATGCACCACCCCGGACTTCGCGATTAATCGACTCCAGCGAAAAGGGCAGGGCGCCGGGATAACGTGAGAAACGAACCACCTTGAACACCATATAGGCGGCGTCCCGATATTCCTCGTTGTTCGCCGTCCAGTACAGACGGCCGGAATTAAAATACAATTGTTCGGCAGCCACCATCGCGCTAATCAGCGTTCCACCCTCGCGCGCACCCACAATAATAAAGTCACCGGCAATCAGCAGATTTTGTGGGACGGTAGAATCCTGCACCGTCTCGACAGCCACAAAGTCTGTCGTCATATCAAACACCTGCGTAG
>JAGWVZ010000284.1 GCA_018970625.1 Myxococcales bacterium
CCGTGAAACCCAACGAACACAACGTCCATGACCTCTCTCATCTCGCCCGTGACTTCCATCTCGATCGTCGTGAGCGACCTCGACATGACGACGCCTTCGCGCTCAAACTCGATTTCGACGGTATGGGGCACCTGCGCGGACAGCAGACTGCTGAAGGTGTTGATGTCGATTACCGGGCGCCCGTCCGCCGAAATCACCCGGTCGCCGCGCTGCAAACCGGCTACATGGGCGGGGCTGCCGGGCACCACATGCCATATCGTCTTGTGGATGGGGTACAACCCCAGCGCCGCCGGGTCGCGCCCATCTACCTGCAGCTGCAACTCGACCTCACGAGACACGAAAAGACTGGCGAACGAGTCGGGCAGGGCAGAACGACGCTCAACCACGACCGAGACAGGCCCTGTGTTCTGCTCCAGCGCAGCCTCGAACTGCAGCCACGACGACACCGACGCGTCTCCAATACGCAGGATGCGGTCAAACGTCTGCAATCCGTCCTGACCGCCCACCGGTGAGTCAGGAGCCACATGAACCACCGAAGCCTGCTGCACCCATCCCATGCCCAGCTGGCCAAACGTGACCTCGCGCAGCCCCAGAATCTCGTCGCGAGCGACGATCGTGTCTGGCGTGGCCCTCAGCGATACCGTTTCGCCGTTGCGTTCCACTTCAATGACAATCTCGCGGCCCGGCGCAGCCCGAATCAGCGACTGCACGTCGTCAAAGTAGGTGACGGATTCCCCGTCGATGCTCAGAATCCGGTCGCCCGGGAGCAAGCCCGACTCGGCCGCCCGCGAGCCATCGCCCACATAACCGACGACGGCGCTGGCCCGCATGTCCTCACTCAGCTGCACCGCGATGAACATCGGCGCGGCGATCAGCAGGTTCATGAGCGGGCCGGCCAGATAAATGATGAACCGTTGCCATACCGGCTTCGAGAACAGGCCCTTGCCCGCGTACTCCGGGAATTGCTCGGCTTCCTGTTCGTCCTGCGGGTCGGCCCCGTACATGAGCACGTAGCCGCCCAGCGGAAGCGCCCGCACCGAGAATTCGGTGTCTTTCACCAGGAACCGGAACAGCACCGGTCCAACACCCACCGCAAACTGCTGACACCAGACACCGAACCATCGCGCGGCCAGATAGTGCCCAAGCTCGTGAAAGAACACGAGAGGTCCAATCACCAGCAAGAAATAGACAAAACTCATGGTCAATCCGGTACGCTTCCAGGATGCAGGTGGCTGATTCCTGTAGGCACTCTCAATGTCAAGTGAACTGCAGAATGGCCTTCAAGAGCGCAAAGTAGGGGGCCGCGAATACAAGCGCATCGACCCGGTCCAGCATTCCTCCATGACCAGAGAGAATGCGACTGCTGTCCTTGACTCCCGTCGACCGCTTTAGCAGCGACTCGGCCAGGTCACCCACCTGCCCAATGATGGCGCCCGGAAGGGCAAAGAGCACCACATGCCAGGGCTCCATGGTCTCGGGCAGGGGCAGCACCACCCAACCCAGAAAGCCGCCCGCAAGTGACGCAAACAGGCCGCCGATGGCGCCTTCAACCGTCTTCGCAGGTGACAGTCGAGGGGCCAGCTTACGCCGGCCGAACGCCCGCCCTGCAAAATAAGCGCCGGTATCGCCCGCCCAGATGATCATCATGGGCCACAACAGCCAGCCTGCCTGCGTCGGCGAATGAAGCAGAGGGTCGGGTCCGCGAACCAGCGCCAGCAGCGCGCCAAAAAGAAGCGCGCAATAGCCGAACCCAGCCATCAGGTGACCAAACCGAGCCGCCACGGCCGCGGTCTCTACCGAGGAGCGCATGCAGGCGGTGAGCGCGGCCACGGTGACCAGCGCGGCGCTCGCGTGCACCACCGCGGCCGGTAAGCCCCAGTAGCCGGCGGACATGACCAGCACGATGCCCGCGACGCACAGCCAGGCGTCACCGCGGAGCGGCGCGCCAAGCGTCATACGAAAATACTCCCACCCACCAATGCCGGCCGCAGACGTCAGCACCAGCCAGAGCGCCGCGTTGGGAGCAAGAAACGCCACTCCAAACAGCATCGGTATGCCCACGGCGGCTACCAGCAACCTGGGGATCAGGTCAGAGGGCCGCGCAGAAGACGACGGTGGATTGGCTGGAGGGTTGGACAAGGCGAGTCGTGCGGTTAGATCGGCCCTTGGGCTGACGGGGTCACCGATGCGCTTCGAGCTCTGTGAGCCGTTGCTGGATTGAATGGTTGCCGGGCTCTCGCGACAGCGCGAACTGCAGCTGGGTGCGCGCCATGGCAACATCACCCGCTGCGAGCGCCTGCTGCGCCGTTTTCAATGCGCGCCGGGCTGCCGGGTCGCTCGCCCACTCTTCCATCGAGATACTGGCCTGCGCGGCATTGCGAAATGGCCCCGACGAAGTGGGTTTGTCGCCTCGTAGCTCACGGTTGTAACGAGCGCGCTCGGTGCCGTTACGCAGCACCTCATAGGCGGTCTGAATGCGGTCATACAGCGCCGCGGCCTGCTCGCGCAACGTATCGTCACGCAGGTGCCTTAGCCGGTCGGGGTGAAGCAGCAGGCTGAGCCGGTCATACGAGCGGCGGATCGCATCGGCAGGGGCATTCGGAGCAATATCAAGCGTCTGGTAATGCGTTCCTTCGTCACCGCGCAGGCCGCGGACCTCCACCTCTGCACGGATTTCCTTGTCGTCGAACCCCGCATCGGTGCGGGACTCGGCCGCAGCGCGAATCAACCGGTCACACGCCACGCGAGGGTGCACGTCGCGCCTCAGGGCGACTCGAAAGGGTGAACCTTCTGGCACCGGGGTAACCTGGCGCGTCAACACCACGAGCGAGGTGCGTCCTTTGGACACCTTTTGCAGGGCGGCGGCCAACTCGAACGCGGAAGGACGCTCCAGGCACTCATCCAACGCGATCAGGTCGGGCGGCCCCGACGCGAACCAGCCGCGCACTTCGCGTGCATCGGTCGTCGAGTCGACCAGCACTCCGGGCCTGACGAGCCCCTGAACAAGCCGCGAAAGCAGCTCGGAGTCAGGCGAAATCAGACCGATACGGTAGGGGATAAATGCGTTGGACGACACGGTCGCGTGGAAGACTTGGGGGCGGTAAAATGCAGCGTGTCAGGGCGCGCGTGAATCAGGCGTCGCGATAGGCTTGCGGCAGATCACGCGATTGCAGCGCCGCGGCGGCTTCGTCGCTCATGCCGCCGGCGACGTTCAGGCGGGTGCGAGCCAGTCGTCCGCTGTCACGGTCACGCGCCGTCACCGACAGCATGCCGTCGGTATTGATCTCGAAGCTGACGTCAATCTTCGCCTGACCGCGGGGCATGGGCGGAATGCCGGTGAGTACCAGCTCACCGATGGGTCGGTTTTCTTTGGCCACCCGCGACGAGCCTTCCAGAATGTTGACCCGTACGGTCTCCTGCAAGTCAGCGGCCGTGCCGAACGCGCGGGTCTGACGCACGGGCAGGCGGCTGTTGCGCGGGATGATCGTGTCCATGTAGCCACCGAAGGTCTCAATGCCGAGGGCCTGCGGAATGACGTCGATGAGCAGGGGCGCCGTTTTGGGCGGCTGTGGCACAAAAACGTCTGTCCAGAGGTCGTCAGCCGCGTTGGTGATGAGATTCTGCTCGACCGCCGACACGGCCACGTCGGGTGTCTGCGCGGCCGGCGCTGCAGGGGCGGGGGCTGACGCTGCAGGGGCGGGGGCCGATGAGGCCGATTTTTCGAGCACCGGCGGCGGTACGGCCGCCGGGGGCTCGGCGGGTGTTTCACGGCGCGGCGCAACGGCGCTCATCATCTGTGTGGCTGGCGTCGCGGGCGCAGACTGCAAGGCAATTCGGGCCAGCGGAGCTGGCGGCGGCACTGCGAGGGCCTTTTTCGTCGTTGAGGAAGGTACCGGTGGAGGACCAGCGGGTGATAGCACCTGCGTGGAGGGAGCGCTGGGAAGTCCGCGGGCGGTAAGTCCGCCCTGGTCGTGCTGGTCGATCGCCGGGTTGTTGGGTGGCTGGGCCCCGGGCTGCGCCGCTGCAGCTGCGGCGGCAGGCACGCGCTGAGGTGGCTGTGGAGGGAGCGACGGTGGAGGCGCCGACTGCATCTCGAGTCCGTACGCGTAGATAGCCGCACCCACCGCCACGACTTCGTCCGGGTTGATGTCATTCAGCGGCTTCTTGAAGAAGTACTGCTCAACCATGTCGCGGACCATCGGCATACGGGTCGCTCCGCCGACCAGCACCAGCCGGTCGATCTCGGCCGATGTGAACTCAGCCAGCTTCAGCGCCTCGTCGCACACGATGAACGACTTCTGAACCAGCTGCATGCACGCCCGATTCAACGCCGCACGCGTGAGGGTGACGGTCGCCGACGTCGGCGAGGTCTGGCCGGGCAGGGTGTGCCGAATCGTGGCGGTCGCTGTGTCAGATTCTGTCAGGTCGATTTTCATCTTCTCGGCGACGCTCTTCAGGCGTTGCATGGCCTGAAGGTCCGACGACAGCGCGAATCCGGTCTGACGCTCGAACTCTTCCGCGAGCATCTGGGTCATGCGGTGGTCAAAGTCGTCGCCACCCAGAAACGTGTCACCCGCGGTTGAGAGGACCTCGAGCACGTTGTCACGCAGCTCAAGCACGGTGATGTCGAAGGTACCGCCGCCAAGGTCATACACGGCGATGCGTTCACGCAGCTGTTGTTCGTAGCCATAGGCGAGAGCAGCAGCAGTGGGCTCGTTCAGAATCCGTAGTACTTCGAGTCCCGCCAGCTGTCCGGCGGTCTTGGTGGCCCGGCGCTGTGCTTCGTTGAAGTTGGCCGGAACGGTAATGACGGCGTGTGTGACAGGTTCGCCCAGATACTCTTCGGCGATCCATTTCATGTGGCGCAATATCAGCGCCTGCACCTCTTCGACCGTGAAGTCCCGGGACTGAACACGCACACGCGGATTGTCGTCGTCACCTTTCACGATTGCGTAAGCGTACTTGTCAGAGGCGACCTTGACTTCCTGCGCGTAGTGCGGGCGCCCGACCAGTCGCTTGACGCTGTACACCGTGTTCTGAGGGTCACTGGTCATTCGGATCTTCGCCGCATGACCCACCACCGTACGACCGTCGGGCAGCCAGGACACTACCGAGGGCTGAATCGTGCGCCCGTCCTTGTCAGAAATGACGATGGCTTCGCCGTCAATGACGGCAGCAACCACAGAATTGCTGGTACCAAGGTCGATTCCAACTGCGCGACCACTCATCCGGTGCTCCAATGCGTCGGGCCAATCAGGAAAGTCCTGCTTCACGTCGCCGCTAACTTGCGCTCGGCGTCGTGTGAAGTCCAGAACATCGC
>JAGWVZ010000285.1 GCA_018970625.1 Myxococcales bacterium
CCACCCCCCATGACAACCCCATGACCACCCCCAAAACTCTACGTGACATCGCCCCCCTACCCGGCGCGCGGGCTTGAATTCGCGCCACAGGGGTGCCAGAAGACTTTGGCGACCGGGTGCCTGGCCCGGGTCAACGTCTGCCCTCGTGGCTTGCAAGGTGGTTGTCATGCACTCTCGCGCGTTGTGTAAAACGAGCTTTCACGGGGTCGCCGCGGTGCTGGTGGTGCTGGGCCTGGTGGCCTGCGGCGATACGGGCGGGGTGGGCCCCTCGGGTGCGCCCGATGTCGCCGGCGATGTCGGCGATGCTGGCGTGCAGGCCGATGTGCCGGCGATTGTTGAGCCTGACGCCGGCGTGGGCGATGGCTCGACGCTGCCGCCCAACGTCGGCGATGACTGCGAACGCGACGAGGACTGCCGCCCTGGGCCCTGCATTCGGGTCGATGCCGAGCTGGCCGGGCAATGCTCGACCCGCTGCTTTGGCGACGACGACTGCCCCGACGAGTGGGCCTGCCTGTTCGTGACCTCGTCGGGACAGGATGGCGACCGCGTGTGCGTGCCCACCCGGTTCTGCCGCGACCTCGACGGCGACGGCTTTGGCGTGGGGCCCGGCTGCGCCGGCGGCGACTGCGCCGACGACGACCCCGACAGCTTCCTGGGCGCCGTCGAGACCTGCAACGGCGTCGACGACGACTGCGACGGCGCGGTCGACGAGAGCGTCGAGGGCATGGGCACGCCCTGCGATACCCTGCAGCTGGGCACCTGCGCCGACGGACGGCTCGAGTGCCGAGCCGGCGCACCCACCTGCATCGCCCTCGTGCAGGCCTCGGCCGAGCTCTGCAACGGCGTCGATGACGACTGCGATGGCGCCACCGACGAAGACGACGACGGCCAGCCGCTGAGCGCCACCTGCTACGAAGGCGACCCCCTGACCATCGACGTGGGGCGCTGCACCGCCGGCGTTCGCACCTGCCGCGACGCCGCCTACGGACGCTGCGAAGGCATGCAGCTGCCCTCGGGCGTCGAGCTCTGCAACGGCCTCGACGACGACTGCGACGGCGCCACCGACGAAGAATCCATTGAGCAGGGCGTGGCCTGCAACACCGGCCAGCCCGGCGTGTGCGCCGTTGGCACCACCGAGTGCCGCGACGCCGCCCCGCGCTGCGTGGCCACCCTTTCGCCCGGCGCCGAGCTGTGCAACGGCCTCGACGACGACTGCGACGGCGTCGCCGACGACGGCGTCGAAGGTCTGGCCGAGCCCTGCATCGTGGGCACAGGCGAGTGCAGGGCGGTGGGCATTACCGTGTGTGATCCCGAAAACCCCGCCGGCCCTCCCGTGTGCACCACCGAGGCCGGGACGCCCGGCGTGGAGCTGTGCAACGGCCTCGACGACGACTGCGACGGCAGCACCGACGAAGGGTTCGAGCCGCTGGGCCGCGTGTGCCGCCTGGGCGTGGGCGAGTGCGCCGCCGTGGGCGTGTGGCAGTGCAACCCCGACAGCCCCGCCGGCAGCGTCGTGTGCAGCGCCAGCACCGGCGCGCCCACCAGCGAGCTCTGCAACGGCCTCGACGACGACTGCGACGGCCAGCCCGACAACGGCTTCGATCAGCTCGGCGAGCCCTGCACCACCGGGCTGGGCGTTTGCAATCGGCCCGGGCGCTTTGTGTGCAGCGACGACGAGACCGACGCCCCCGTGTGCAACGCCGTGGCCGCAGCACCGCAGACCGAGGTGTGCAACGGCTTTGACGACAACTGCGACGGGTCCATCGACAACCTGCCCGAGGCCCCCCTGTGCCCCCTGCAGCTGGGCGTTTGCGCGGGTGCTCGACAGATCTGCACCGGCTCGGGCGGGTTTCTGACCTGCAGCACCGTGAACTACGGCATTCGGTACGAGGCCGTCGAGGTCAGCTGCGACGGGTTTGACAACGACTGCGACGGCGAGGTCGACAACGTTGACGTGGACCGCGACGGCGAGGTGGCCGTCGCCTGCGGCGGGCTGGACTGCGACGACCGCAACCCGCTGGTGGGCGCCGGTTTTGAGGAGATCTGTGGTGACGGCGTCGACAACGACTGCGACGGCGTGGCCGAAAACCGCGATAACGACGACGACTCGTTTATTGCCGCGGCCTGCGGCGGCACCGACTGCAACGACGCCAGCGCGACCGTGTACCCGGGTAACACCGAGACCTGCGGCGACCGCCTCGACAACGACTGCGACGGCTCGATCGACAACCGCGACGACGACGGCGACTCGTTTCTGGCGCTGGCCTGCGGCGGCACCGACTGCGACGACGACAACAACCGGCGTTTTCCGGGCAACCCCGAGGTCTGCGACCTCGTGGACAACGACTGCAACAACCTCGTGGACGACAAGGACGCCGACGCCGACAGCTACCGCGACGTGGCCTGCGGCGGCACCGACTGCCGCGACAACAACCCGCTGGTGAATCCGGGCGTGGCCGAGCTGTGCGGCGACAGCATCGACAACGACTGCAGCGGGGTCAGCAACGACCGCGACGTCGACCGCGACGGCTTCCTTGATGTGGCCTGCGGCGGCACCGACTGCGGCGACGACAGCGCGCTGATCTTCGCGGGGGCCACCGAGGTGCGCGACGCGCGCGACGGCGACTGCGACGGCACCGTCGACGAGGGGCTGGTGCCACCCGGGCAGCTCATTATCACCGAGTTCATGAAAGACCCCACCGTGGTCACCGACACCGCCGGCGAGTGGTTCGAGGTGTACAACACGTCGTCGCAGCCGATTAACCTTGACTCGTGGGTGCTCACCGACCTGAGCACGCCGGTGGCCGAGCGCTGGGTGTTTCGGATTACGGGCGGGCTGGTGGTGCTGCCGGGCGAGTATGTGGTGCTGTGCCGCACGCCCGATGTCGCCATCAACGGCGGCGTGCCGTGCGACGCCGGCTACGACGACTTCCAGCTGGCCAACACCGAAGACGAGATCATTCTGTCGCTGGCCACGGTCGAGGTCGACCGGGTGGTGTACCTGAGCTCAGGCGGCTGGCCTTCGACCGCAGGCCGGTCCATTGCGCTGCGCCCCGGGTCGCTCACCGGGTCGGCCAACGACGTGGGCACTTCGTGGTGCGCCACGCCCAGCACGCTGGCCAACCGCCTGCCTGGCGGCGACTACGGCACCCCCGGACGCGCCAACAGCTGCCCATAAAGGCGCACCACGCCGGGTAGTGCCACGCCCTGCCTTGCCGCGTCTTATTTTGACCGCTGGCGACTTTACCTGAGCGGCGAGGGCCGCTAACAAAGCCGCCGCGGGCGCAGCGAACACGCTTTTGTGCCCGCAGAGCCACGATTTATAACCGCAGAGGCCTTTGCCTTTCTGCACTCCAACGCACCCCCGACAGGTTTGTATGCGCGCGCACGCCCTTGTTCTCATGAGTGTTCTTGTGGTTTCGCTGGCTGCCTGCAGCTCTGACTCCGGCGACCCCATCGTGCCCGGCCCGGGCACCGACACCGGCGGCGACGCCAGCACCGGCGACGCCCAGCTCGACGGCTCGGGCGACGACGCCACCACCGGCGACGACGCGACCACCGGCGAAGACACCACCACCGGCGACGACGCCACCATGGATGACGTCACCGCGCCAGACGACACCTCGTCGATGGACGACGTGGCCGAGGGCGACACCGTCGAGGCCGACACCACCACCGACACGGTCGAGGACATCGCCGCAGACGCCGGCGACACCACCATCGACGCGGGCGCCGACGACGTGAGCGCCGACATCGCCGACGACGTGGCACCCGACACCACCACCGAGCCCGACACCGGCCTGGTGGGCGAGGGTGCTCGCTGCGGCACCTTCCCGGGCGGCTTCTGCAACGACGGCCTGTATTGCAGCCGGCCCGAGGGCAGCTGCCGGCTGCTGGGCGGCACAGGCACGTGCGCCGTCATTCCCGACGTGTGCACCGAAGATGTCAACCCGGTGTGCGGCTGCGACGGCACCACCTACAGCAACCCGTGCGAAGCGGCGCGCGTGCAGGCCACCATCGACTACGCGGGAGAGTGCTCGACCACCCGCGGCTGCTTCGCGAACGATGACTGCACTGGCGGCAGCTATTGCGCGTTCAACCTGGGCGCGTGCGGCGGCGAGGGCACGTGCACCGAGGTACCGTTCATTTGCCCGGGGCTTTTTGCTCCGGTCTGCGGCTGCGACGGCATGACCTACAGCAACGAGTGCGAGGCCAGCGCGGCCGGCGTCAGCCTTCAATCGACCGACGCCTGTCTGTAAGAAGCGCCCACCCGATGCGCGCTCTCGCAGCGCCGTCGTGAACTAGAACCAGGGCGGCGGAAAGAACAGAACCACTACCACACCCGGCTTGCCGGCGGTGGTGGCGTCGCGGCTGCTGCCCCGGTCGCCACCGCGGGCGTTCTCGCCCAGGTAGAACTCGTTGTCGGCCGCGTCGCCGGGCACCTGTCGGTCGCCGGCGAGCAGCTCGGTCGCGCCGGTGAACGCGGCTGCGTTGACCCACGACGAGCCACCGCCGCCGCCGCCGCCATAGTAGGTGTAACGTCCACCGCCGCCACCGCCGCCGAACCATCCGGCCCCGCCGCCGCCGCCGCCACCATTGCCCCAACCGGCGTCGCCGCCGAGCGCCTGCATGCCGCCCTGACCACCACGGTTGCAGTCTGGGCCGCCACCACCGGCAGAACCGCCCATGCCCGAGCCGCCCGCCGTTCCGTCGCTCAGGCACGTGCTGCCCGAGGTGCTACCGGACGTCGAGCCGGGCGCACCACCCGCGGTCGCCGTGCCGCCGCCACCGCCCGAGGGGGTGCCATAAATAATCGAGCCCGGCGAAGAAGGCGTGCCGCCCTGCCCTGCCTGACCCGAGACGCCGCCGCCAGCACCACCGGCGCCGCCGGTCCAGCAGCCCGAGCAGCCGTCCGACGCGCCACCGCCGCCGCCGCCGGCGACCACCAGCAGCGTGCCCTCGTGGTACACGTACGACGCACCACCGCCGCCATTCTCGGCGCTGCCACCCTCGCCCACGAGCACGCGCAGGGTGCCAAAGCCCGCCGCGTCGCCAAAGGCTCGAACATATCCGCCGCCGCCGCCGGTACCGCCGCCCTGAGTGCCGCCCGCGCCTCCGGCGCCCCACGCCAGAATCGTAATGTCACGACTGCCGGGCGGCACGGGCGCGCTGAACTCGCCCGCCGTGCGGCACCAGTAACCACCGTACACGCGCTCGCAGGGGGTCAGCTCGGCGCAGGTCAGGCCGTCGTCGGGTTCGCCGTCGCAGTCGTTGTCGAGACCGTCGCACACCTCG
>JAGWVZ010000286.1 GCA_018970625.1 Myxococcales bacterium
CGTCATCCCCACGTCTTTGCCGAGCCACAGACGCTGCACCCCGACGAGGTGGCCAGGCAATGGAATGAGCGCAAGCGTCGGCAGTCGTCTGGCGGCGTGCTCGGTAAACTGCCGCGCTCGCTCCCCGCGTTGGACCGAGCCGAAAAACTGACGGCCCGAGCCGCCACCGTCGGTTTTGACTGGGAGTCGGCCGAGCAGGTGTTTGGGAAGATTGATGAGGAAGTTCAAGAGCTTAAAGATGCTTTTCTGAGTGGCGATGTCGCTCACGCAACCAGTGAGCTCGGCGACCTGTTGTTCGCCATCACCAATCTCTCCCGAAAGATGGGCGTCTCGTCGAGTGAAGCGCTGCGGGGGACCATGGATCGCTTCGAGTCGCGATTTGCATGGATCGAGAGCGCTGCCCGTCGGGCTGGCACCCCCATGGAAACCCTCTCACTGGACCAGCTGGACGCGCTCTGGAAGGAAGCAAAAGCATTGGAGCGGTCGGTCCAGGGTTCTCTGACCGAATACGCGCCGCCGAATCATGAATAGCGCTCCATTCTATTTCGTCGTCCCTCTCTGCTGGCTGCCTGCCCAACCGGATTTGCCATGAACCCGCGAAGTACAGTCGTCGTCTGGATTTTGGTCATCTGCACGTTTGCCAGTCCGGTTGCCGCGCAGGCACCCGATGATATGGTCGCCGCTCAGGAAGAGTTTGCGCTTGGAAATGCAGCCTTTGGAGAACGCGAGTGGCGTTCGGCGATCGCTCACTTTCAGGCGGCGAACTCGCTGGCTCCGCACCCGCGACTGCTGGAGTACATCGGCCGCTGCTACGCGCAGATGAACGACTTTGCCAACGCGATCGCGCATTACGAGCAGTTCGCAGCCACCTCACCAGAGGCAGCGGCAGAGATCGCCGAAGTGCTTGCGGCTACGCGCCAGGCTGCGATCGAGTTCACCTTTTATGAGGCGCAGGGTGCTGTGGAAGATGCGCAGGCCCGCGCCTCGGGCGACATGCCGGCAGCGCGCACGACCATGCGCAGCGCGTTCGACAGTCTGCTTCGCGACGTTGTGGTTCAGGTCCGCTCCGAGCCGGCTGGCGCTCAGGTCTTCCTGAACGACATCTCGCTCGGACCCATCGGTGTTACCCCGCTGCAGACCAATATGTTCGTCGGTACCACATGGATCGAGGTGCGACTCGCGAACCACGAACCTGCAGGCCAGCTCGTCAATATCTCCGCCAGCGGCTCCAGCATTCCGGTGTTCGAGTTTGAGTTGCAACCCGTTGAGGTTCCAGTCGAGATCAGTGTGACGCCGCTCACCGCGGCAGCGACCTGGATCGGGGCCGGCGGCGATACCCGCTCGCTTGGCGTCGGTGCGTGGGACGGCCCTCTCCCCGCAGGCCCCGCGACGTTTCTGTTGCAACAGGGCGGCCGCGATCGACGGATCGAGGTGGACATTCAACCCGCCGAGGACGGTTCGGCTGTCCCGATTGCGCTCTCGTTCTCCGAGACGACAGCAGCCTCCACCTCGTTCGCCCTCGCGACGCTCGTCGTGGTCTCGCAAGCGCCCGAGGGAGAGATCTTTGTGGACGGAAGGTCCATCGGGCGCGCCCCCGGCGAGTTCGTGGTTGACCTCACGCCGGGCAGCCACTCCATTGAGCTTCGGCGCGAGCGCTATTGTACCTGGCGTCAGAATGTTGAACTCGCAGACGACGACGAGACGCGGGTGTACACACCCACCTCACTGGAACGTCGTTGCCGATAATCCTGGATACCTGATGATGGCCACCGCCGAGCTCTTCTCAAAAATTGAGTCCTCTGAACTTGTCGCGGAGATTCAGCGCGCGTTTCAGGCGTCGCTGCTGCCCGGTGAGACCTTCTCGGTAGAGGGTACCGGAGATGCACATGGCGTACAGATCCTGATTCGGCTCGCCACACCCGACCGGTCGTCGGTGCTGACACTCGAGGCCGGCATGGATATCCCCGAGACGGGTCGTCTGAATACCATGGAGGCGCGCGCGCTGGCCGTTGAGTTTCTTATATCGTGGCTCCATGAGTGGTTCTCGAACGATCGATGGCCCAATCCTCCTCTGGACTGGCAGGGCATGGCGTGGGGCACGCGTACGGTCCATCTTCGTGGTTCCATGACCAACTCGCAGCTTGAAGATCTGGCGGACGCGCTTCTCGCGGCAGCAGGATACGACACCGACAAATGAATCAGGTACCGCGTTCAGCGATGGGGGTGCTTCCCGTCATCCTGTTTTACTCCCTCATGGGCCTGATCGCCTGCGCGATTGCCTGGGCACGTCGCGGACAACTCCCCATCGTGCTCCCGGAACGAGAGCTGGCCACCGTGTTCACCAGCGCATCCATCGGGCTTGGTACCGCGCTGCTCGTTCATGGTGCAAGCGAGCTACTGGAGCGCTTCTTTGAGTGGGCCCGAGCGCTGCGTGCAGGCATGCAACGGATGATCGGCGAGCTCACGCTCGGCAGGGCGGCGATCTACGCCACCTTCAGCGCACTGGGCGAAGAGCTGCTCTTTCGCGGTCTCTTGCTCGCAGAGTGGGGACTCGTCGCCAGCTCTTTGCTCTTCGGTGCCATGCATATCGGCCCCGATCGCTCCTATCTGCCATGGACCTTCATGGCGACCGTCACCGGGTTCATCTTCGGAGGCATCACGTTGTACACCGGCGACATTACCGCCGCTGTGCTCGCTCACATGACCATCAACTACGCCGGATTCGTTTCCATGCTGTCGCAACGAGACTGAGCCGGCCATGCATGCGACACCATACGGAGATCTGGTGGTGTTCATTCTGTCGGTTGACCGTCCCGTGATGGCGTATCTGCTGCCGGTAAACCTCTGCTTCGCCATCGCGATTCTCGCCTTCGTCGGACGGCCCCGGCGTAACTTGCAGACCGTCTGGCTTTTTATTTTCATCTACACCTTGCTCATGCTCGGCAGCGTCGCGCTGTTTCACTTCTTTCTGCTGCGCCCGGTGCTGCGACTTGAGGCCGTTTCATGGCCATGACGCCCTCTCATGGGGTTTCCCCACAACTGGCAGCGGCGCTGATTCGGCTGCGCGACCAGTTTCAGCCGCAGGAACGGCTCGCCTTCGACCCGCTCGGCATCATTCGATCGCGCCCCGAGACTGAGCGCGAGGTTGTCGCGCATGTCGCCGCGCTGCTCGCGTACGGCAGCGTCACTCAAATTCGCCGCGCCATTGAACGCATCCTCGACGCTCTGGGCGAGGCGCCCACCCAGACACTTTTGAACTGGCACGAAGGCAATTTTCTTCGCCGCGATCCCGGGTTCATTTACCGCATGACCACCGCAGCCGACGTTGACGCCCTGTTGTCGTCGTTGGCGGGGCTGTTACAGCGGCATGGCTCACTCAAGGCCGCCTTCGCCGCATGTGATGACCCCACCTCTCCCGACATCATACCGGCGCTCACGCGCTATGTAGCGATGATCAGGGCGGAATTTCCACCCGACGCCGCGCGTGGGGCTCGATACCTGACGCCCGACCCGGCGACCGGATCGGCGTCCAAACGATGGTTGCTGCTGCTCAGGTGGCTGGTGCGGCCCGACGATGGCGCCGACCTCGGCTGCTGGACCGAATTCGGCGCCCAACGCCTGCTCATGCCGCTCGACACGCACACGGCCCGACTGTCGCGATGGCTCGGTCTGACGAAACGCCAGACCGTCGATCTGCGCATGTCGCGCGAAGTCACCGCCGCCCTGAAACAGATCGACGCGCACGACCCCATGTCGTTTGATATGGCACTTTGCCATCTCGGTATTGCGCGGGATTGCTTGCACCGCTTTGAATTCGCCGTATGCAGCCGCTGCACGCTGGCAGGACTCTGTGTGTTCTCCGCGAACCAGATGACGTTGTCTCCATCGTGACCATCGAAAGATGCGCCACGCTCACCCCGGTTTACCCATGCCCTCCAAGCCAAAGGCCAGCTCGGATACCCAAACAAGCCGCAAGAAAGCGACCCGCGCCAACCCCGAGGCTCTGGCCGCTGAAGCGGTGAGCACAGCTTCGGATACATCGCCCGCAGCCGCACCGCCCGCAGCTGCACCGACCAAGGCCGCACCGCCCGCAGCTGCGCCGACCAAGGCTGCACCGACCAAGGCCGCACCGACCAAGGCCGCACCGACCAAGGCCGCACCGACCAAGGCCGCACCGCCCGCAGCCGCACCGACCAAGGCCGCGCCGACCAAGGCCGCACCGACCAAGGCCGCACCGAGCAAGGCTGCACCGGGCAGCGTCGCCTCGGCACCGTCACAGCCGGCGGCGGCTCCACCCCCTGCCGGGTCGGCGGCTCTGGCGCCAAAGACGGTGCTGGTGACTGGCGCGACGGGCTTCGTCGGTGGCCACATCGTACGTGCGCTCAAGGCGCAGGGGTATCGTGTGCGGGTGCTGGTGCGATCGCGAGCGCGGCTCGACAAGATATCGGGCTTCTACGACGAGGTGGTCGAGGGGGATCTGTCCGATGAGCCTTCACTCCGGGGCTGCTGCGATGGCGTGCAGGCGGTGATTCATTCCGCCTGTGCTGTGGCGGGTACGTTTGACTCGGGCAGCGACGCCGAGGCCGCATTTTTGAGGGTAAATCGCGACGGAACCGCGGCTCTGGCGCGCGAAGTCCTTCGGCATCCGGGGCTTCGTCTGGTTCATGTGTCCAGCACTGCCGCGATGGGGCCACCGCAGACGCCTGTGGTCACCGAGGACAGCCCTTGCGACCCTCGAACGCCCTATCAGCGTTCCAAGCGCGCGGCTGAAGAGATCCTGCTGCAGCTTTACGAAGACCATGGCCTCAACGTGGTCATGATTCGGCCTTGTGTCGTCGCAGGGCAGGGCAAAGAGAAGTCGGAGTTGTTGACCCTGCTGCGCATTGCGCGATTCGGCATTTTGCCGCTGCCGTCGGGCACCGAGAAGCTTACCAAGCCGATGATCCACATTTCGGACCTTGTGGCTGCGTTGTTGGCGGGAATCGACCGCGGAACGCCGGGAAGCATCTATTTTGTGCATTCGGGCGCTAATCATACCCTCGGAGACATTATCAACGCTGCTGCAAGGGTCTGGGGACGCAGCCGCGGATACTGCACCGTACCGGTGCAGCTTCTCTCGCTGGCAGCGACGGGACTGGATGCTGTCCGTGAGTGGGTGCCGCGTTTCAATCCGCCACTCACGCGCGATCGGCTGCGATTGCTCACCATGGATCGCCGCATTG
>JAGWVZ010000287.1 GCA_018970625.1 Myxococcales bacterium
TTCCTCCGTTTGTCCCACCTCCGTGGTCTTCCTCTCTTTCCCTCCTCACAGTCCTTCCTCGACCAGTACGAATGACGACACGGCGACCTCTCGGGGTCGCCGTGTTACTTTTTGCGGCTTCATCCGCGCCCGATCCGGCGGGCTTTGACTCAGAAGACAGGGCATGCGCTGAAATATCAGCGCCCGGTGCGCCGAGGTGGTTTCGAAGCGCCACCCCCGGATCGACCGCCGCCCTGCGGAGCTGTCCCTGGTCGTCCCGACTTCGGTGGCTGCCAGGACGACGGTTTGCCTGCGCCGCCGCCGCCGCTCGACCTCGGCGGGTTCGGTCCGGTTGGTTTGGTGACTGCTTTAGGCGTGTCGGCCACCGAAGCGCCCTTCGGTGCTGGTGGTTCATCGTCATCCTTGAGGCCGATCGCGGCGTCATCGCGGGTGGCCGCGTTGCTCTTCGCCCACGCGGTCTCGCGCTGCATGACCTCTTCGTCATGCGCGCGGCGCGTAGCCCAGCCCACGTCAAAGCTGGCGAAAAGGCCTGGTTCAAATGGCACCCGACGGCGTTCGCGGTCGCCGGCCACGTACTCTCGCTCGAATGCGTCGCAAAACTCGGCGTAGTTGCCCACTTCCAGCGCCGCACGAATATCCTTCATGAGATCATGGTAGTACGCGACGTTGTGAAGGGTGCACATCATCGTGCCCAGAATTTCATCGGACTTCAGCAGGTGGTGGATATAGGCGCGGCTGTAGTTGCGACAGGCATAGCACGAGCACTGCGGATCGATCGGGTACATGTCGTTGCGGTACGCGCGGTCAGTCAGTCGAATGCGCCCGCGACGTGTAAAGCAGGTGCCCGAGCGACCGTATCGGGTCGGAATCACGCAGTCGAACATGTCCACGCCGCGCCCGACCGCGCCCACGATGTCTTCCGGCAAGCCTACGCCCATCAGGTAGCGCGGCTTGTGCACGGGCATGTAGGGCTCGGCATCGTCGATCGCCTTCATCATCAGCGAGTGGCCCTCGCCGACGCTCACACCGCCGATCGCGTACCCGGGCAGGTCACGCTTCTGTGTCTCCTCGGCCGAGCGGCGGCGAAGGCGCTCGAATACCGACCCCTGCACGATGCCGAACAGGTACTGGTCGGTGCGCTCAATGGACGCCTTGCAGCGATCCAGCCATCGAAGCGTCCGCTCCATCGCGCGCTCCGCATGCTCCTCGGTGCACGGGTACGGCGCACACTCGTCGAACGCCATCATGATGTCGGCGCCGAGCGCCTGCTGCACCTGCATCGACCATTCGGGCGTTGCAAATATGGGTTTGGCGCCCTTCTTGAACTCAAAGAGCACGCCTTCTTCGCTTAATTCCTTCTTGGGGAGGCTAAAAACCTGAAAACCGCCTGAATCTGTGAGAATCGGCCAGGGCATCGCCATGAATTTGTGCAGGCCGCCCGCTTTCTGAACCAGCGCCTCGCCCGGCTGAATGTGCAGGTGATACGTGTTTGCCAGGCTGATCTGGGTGCCGAGCTCCTGCAGGTCGCGCGGCATCATGCCCTTCACCGTAGCCGCTGTGCCGACCGGCATGAACACGGGTGTCTGAATCACACCGCGTGGCATGGTGATCTCGCCGCGGCGTGCGCGGCCGTCGGTGTTCAACAGCTTGTAGGTCAGGGTCATGGTGGCTCTCGGTCGAAATCAGGGACGTGCAGCATTCCACAGACCCGGCTCCGGTCAACCGGATTTCCACGTCGCCAGCCCATGCCGCCTGGGCATTCGGGTTTGACGTGCGCGAACGTCAACTCTATCCGTTGCGCGCCTTCGTCTGTTTCGGTGCATGCATGCGTTCCCGGATTTTCGTCACTGCCCTGCTCTGCGTGGCGTCACTGTTCGCCGGGTGCCGTTCAGGTAGTGCTGCGCCGGCTGAATCAGGCGTCGCGTCGCCCGCCCCACCAGAATCTTCGACCGTGGCAGCCGAATCCTTTGCGGTCGAACGTGTTCAGGCGCAGCAGCTGGCGTTGGAGAGCGCGCAGGTCGCGACGTGGGTGAGCCAGGCGTATGCGACCGGTTGCACGGATGCGTTCAGGGCGGCGTCCGGAGTCACGGTCTCGCTGGATGCATGCGAACAGGCTCCGCGTTACCGCCGCCCTGCGCAGCGTGTGCTATTGATCGGTTCATCGACGATGGGCGGGGCCATCGGGGTGCCGTTGTCGCGGCTGCTCGAGGCTTCCGGCGTGCGTGTACGCAATCGTGGCGAGGCATCGACCGGGCTGGCGCGCGCCGACCACGTGGACTGGAAAGAACGGGTTGTGGATGAAATTCAGGACTTTGAGCCTGATCTGGTCATCGCGCAGATCGGCGGTAATGACTGTCAGCCAATCATTGCACCAGACCGCGACGTGCGCGCCCGACGTTCTGATCTGGCGCATTGGCATCGGGTGTATGCCGAGGTGTTGACCGAGCTGGTGCAGGCGATTCGGGGCGAACAGGTCGAGGTCATGCTGGTGGATTTACAGCCCGCTCGACGCCCTGAGTACAGCGACTGCGTGCGCGGCATCAACGCGGTGACCCGGCAGGTCGCCGCCGCGTTCCAGCTTCCGTTCTTTTCGGTGTGGGAGGTGACGGACGGTGCAGACGGCGAGTACGTGGAGCACCTGATGGTCGACGGCGAAGAGCGCAATATTCGAGCGTCGGATGGTTACCACCTGTCCACGCATGGTGGCCGGCTGAGCAGCCGCGCGATGTATGAGGCGATGGTGCAGCAGCGGCTGGTCGCGCCGTGGTCCGAACCGTTGTTTTTGCAGGGCGCTCGCTGAATCAGAGCGCGGCGGGTGGTGCGTGGCCGGAGCCTGAAGCCGAGGGGGTGGCCGGATTATGCGGGTGGCTCTGTCTCAGCTTTGCGGGTGGCTGGGCCTGGAGGGGCTGCTGCGGTCTCTGTGCCGACTTTGGCCTCTGTCAGATCGATGACCTTTGCGCCGGCGGTCTGAAGGCTGCGCGACAGCTCGGGTGGAATGGTGCGAATATGAATATCGCGCTGCGGGTAGGGGAACGCGATGTTCTGTTCCTGAAACACCTGCCAGATGTGGAAGTTGAGCTCACCCCGTGCCTGATCGGGCGTGGAATCGGTGCCGTTGATCCAGACCAGCAGCAGAAATTCGATGCCGCTGCCCCCGAATCCGGTGAGCCAGACGCGGTGGTCACCCTGAGTCCAGCTTCCCGGGAAACGGTGGGCGGCTTCGAGCAGCGCGTTGCGCACGTCGTGAACGTCAGTCCCGTACGCGACAGTCACCGGCACGTGCATGCGATAGTGGGGATCGCTGTGAGTGTAGTTGGTGATGGTGTTGCTGATGAGCCGATTGGTGGGGACGAGCAGCTCTTCGTTGTCCCGGGTGCGCACCAGCACCGCTCGGCCGCCTACTTTTTCGACGTACCCGAAGGTGTTCTCGATGGCGATGAGGTCGCCCTTCTGAATGGCACCGCCGAAGAGCAGGATGAAGCCACTGATGGTGTTTCGTGCGATATCCTGCATGCCGAAGCCGATGCCGATACCCAGGGCTCCCGAGAAAACGGTGAGGGCCGACAGGTCGACTCCGATGATGATGAGTGCCCCGCCGATGGCGACGACGACGATGAAGTAGTGAATGGCCGAGTTGATGGCGTATCCGGCGCCAACGTCCATGTCGACGCGGGGGTAGGCGATCTTTTCGAGCAGGATGCGGAGCATGCGTGAGACGATGACCGCGACAGCGATGAAGAGCCCGCCGCGAACGACACCGAGGAGGGTGATGGCCCGGTCCCCGACGGTGACGCCGATGCTGTCGAGCACGGCGAGCAGAGGGCCCCAGAGTCCCAGCAATCGGAGCACCGCCGCGATGAAGCTGCCGTAGATGAGGAGTCGGGCGAGCCCGTCGAGCGATTCAAGGATGGTGGCGACGACGGGATTGGAAGGTTTGCGGTCGCCGCGCGCGTAGAGGTCAAATGAGCGTTGGGCCAGCACCAGCAATACAGCCAGCAGAATGATGCCGTACATGCGGCTGAGCAGGGTGGTAGCCGCCCGTTCAAACCCCGCCGTCCAGAGTCCAAGCAGGAGTACCGAGCCGAACAACACCCAGGTCAGGTAGCGCTGAAAAGCGATACGGAACTTCTGGTATCTGGCCGTACCATCGGTCGGCAACAGCAGCAGAATGGGACGTTGAAGCGCGAAAAGCTGCAACGACAGCAGGGTCATGGAGGCGCGAATCAGGGTTCGCAGCAGGTCGGCAACATCGTGTCGATAGGCGAGCGACTGAAGGAGCATTTGCGTAATCAACAGAACGATGGTCACGCGGAGTGAGCGTCGCAGGACTCCCATGATGCGCGTGGCCGCCTCTCGGGGCACCGGGAAGTGAGCACCGCCAAGCGCTTCATCGATCACCCCGCGTCCGAGCCGGTACATGATGAACATGAGTAAGGCCTGAGAGAGCGCCATGGACCACGGCACGTAGTCGAACAGACCCTGAACGAAGAAGCTGACCAGCCAGGCGAGCAGCGGTACCGACACGGCTCCCGTGAGCCTCAGGAGCGACCCGCGCAACGCGCGCAAGTGCGGCGACATGCGAACAATCGTTACTTTTCTGGCCGTGTCTCGAAAGGTTCGGCGTGCGTGCACGTCGGCAACGACGCCGGCCACAAAGAGAAGCAGGAACAAGGAGTAGCGCCACGCCTGGCCCCAGGTTTCGTTGAACGGCCTGGAGGCGATGTCGGCAAGCCATGTCAGGAGTGTTTCTCCCAGAATGGCGATGTCCAGGGCGAGGGCGCTGAAGGTCTCCCTGCCAAATCCAAATTCGCGGTGTTCAAAGAAAGGTGTCTTGGCGATGTGCGTGTCGACATCGAATGAGAACTCGGGGAGAACCTGCACAACTTCGGGAAGCGATGGCTGGTCTGAGGCACGTTGGTTCGAAGGCAGCGCCTCGGGTTTGGTGGGGTCTTCGGCAGGCTCACCGGAACTGGCAGGGGACTGATCAGCACCCGGGTGCGATGGTTGGACGGGGCGCAGTGAGGAGGGGTCCAGCTGCAGTATCTGTGGCGGCTGTTCCTGCGCGAGCAGCAGGGCGGGTGATGTGCCCAGCGCGATCAGAATGGCCAGAAGTGCCGGCAACCACCGCATGAGGTGAGTGTCCGGCGGTCGAACCTTGTAAGGAGTCTGCATGTGCGACACCGGCGGCAACGGG
>JAGWVZ010000288.1 GCA_018970625.1 Myxococcales bacterium
GGGCGGCCGTCAAGTGAACTGGCTGGCTGGCAGGAGCAGCAGCATACGGCGCGGCAGGCGCATACAGTGTTCTATCCGTGGTCGGGTGACGGTGATCCGGCGATCCACCCGCAGCAAATTGCGACGCGACGACGTATGGCGACGGCGTGGCTGATCCAGTTCCAGCAGATGGCCGAGATGGTCGGCCGGCTGGCGAATGCGGAGGTTGTCCTGCATGATGTTGTCGGCGTTTCCACGGCGATCGGCATTCAGCAGGCTGCTGCAACCAGTTCCGCGCCTGCAGCCACATCCTACATGTTCAGCATGGAGCCCGCGCTCTCCGCTGTGCCGCGCAGTGGAGATGTCGCGCAGATACCCCGCGTCATGCGAACCATTGGGATGCTCTCCTCGGCTCTTGAGGGGAGTATCGGGCAGCAGATCGCGGACTCAACGTACCCCGTGTCGTCCGTCGCGCAACTGGACTGGGCGCATGCGGGTCCGGGTGCAAACAGTCTTTATTATGCGGCCACCAGTGCAAACTGGGGCTGGGTAAAGTCCCAGATCCTCAACGATTACCGGTCGACGACGGATTATAACGGCATCGCCTCGTCGCCCATGAAGGAGCAGGCCGAGTATTACGTGGCGGCGGGGTACACGGTCTTCGTGCCGCGCTCGTCATCGCTGGGGCCTGCGCCGGTCCTGAGATATCACCTTTGTCAGTTCGAAGGTGTTCCCGATCAGACGACATCGGGCGGAACCATGAAGGTTCAGGTTCCTGACTACAGTCATTATCTTCCGGATCCCGGGGTCGTTGATTTTGCCAAGATGCCTGAACCGAAAGGGCCATGGCCGAGCGTATTCCGGACAGCGATCAAGATCATCTACGGCAATCTTGTCTACTTTCATCAGACCAGCCCAACCTGCAAGACTATCGATGACCCCGATCGTGCAGGCGCGTTCATCGCGATCCATCCTGTCACCGGGGCCGTCGCCCATATCTCCTCGCGCCTCAATGCGATGGGCAAGGGTGGGGGTGGTTCAAACGATGTCGAGACCAATCCGTCGCGCATCTATTCAATCCCGGACGATTTCCTCGACCAGCAGTTCTCGTCCCGTGCCGCAGCGCAGAACGTGGACCTGAAAAATGGGACGCTTGAGTACACGCCACCGCCGGACCTGACGGTCGGTAACGGCGGCTATCCCTACGCTCTCTCGTTCCAACGTTCCTATCGTTCGGGCGTCGAAGACCTCGATATCTATGTGCCCGACGGCGAGCAGGTTCCGATCACATCGGGACGCGATCCGATATTCGGCTATGGCGGCTGGACGTCAAACCTGCATCACCATGCCAGCGTGACGAGCGACGGGTCGCAGATCTTCGGCCAGGATGATCCGCGGGCGGCCGTGCAGACGCTTGTCGCCGCGCAGGTTTTGCTATCTCATCTCGGCGACGGGGCGACGGCGCTTGAGAGCCTGCAGCGACAGATCTCTGGGGCTTATGTTGCGGCCTGGTGGGCCGAGACGATCCAGCTCAACACAGTCACAATTAAGCAAGGACATGGCAGCCGGAGTTTCACTCGGCTTTCCGATGGTACTTATGTATTGCGTGGTTCGCCGGAGCAGCTTGAGCTCCTCGGGGCACGGCAGCTAGTCGCCCCACCAAACGGTCCTCACCGATGGCGCTACAAGACCTGTGTGCGCCTCACCGGCGCGCAGCGTGAGGTGACCTATTACGGTGTCTGGGATGCAGGCCATACGACCTGCGTGGGTGGCCCTGACAATGGTCCCCTGTCGCAGGAAGCGATCATGGGGTTCTCGCGCCAGGTGTTCCCCTATGGCGTTACGGTGACATGGAACGGCAGCATGTTGTCCAACAACCTGGGGCGGAGCCTGACGGTGTCAACCGGTGGTTCCGGATCTTTTGGTGCGACCGTGTCGGACACGGCTTCGTCACGTACGGTGGTGATCAATCGTACGGGTCCTCAGGTGAGCGTGACCGATGCCGCGGGGCACACCTGGCGCTACCTCGAGGAGGGCGGGCTCTTTGAGGTTCGACCGCCGACAACGCCGAATGCACCATTGCTCAAGGCTGTGTTTTCGACGGGCGCGCTGGGCGTTGTATCGTCGCTGACGGACGCACTCGGCAACATCACGACCTATCACATCGGCGGCGGACGCGTGTCGTCGGTGGTCAGTCCGCTGGGGCACGCCACGCGCACGCGGCATGACCGGTTCGGGAATGTTGTCAGCGTTGAGGATCCGCTCGGCCGCACGTCGCGCACGGAGTACGACAATCTGCGCCGCAAGGTGAAGGAGATTGCGCCCGAGGGTAATGCCGTCTCCTATCAATATGACGCGCGGTCGAATGTGACGACCACGACGCGCACCGCGAAGCCCGGCGTGACGCCGGCGCTGGCGCCGACGAGCACGACCGCGACCTATGACACGCTGTGCAACATCAAGCTGTCCGAGACCAATGCGCTGGGCGCGACAACGAGCTGGTCGATCAACCAGACCACATGCCTCGTCACCGAGATGCGCCAGCCGCCAATCGGCGTAACCAACCCAACGGTGCCGCGCACGACCTTTGCCTATAACGGCATCGGCAAGATGATCCAGAAGATGGATCCGACCGGTCTTGTCACGCAGATCAACTATGACAATCTGGGCAATCCGACGGCGGTCATCGTCAATCCGGGCGCATCGCCGAATCTCGCGATCACGACGCTGTTCACTTACGACGCCGCAGGAAACATAACCTCCGTCACGGACCCGCGCGGCAAGACCCACACGGGCACGTACGACTCGTTGCGTCGCCTGGTGCGCCATGATGCGCCTGCTGCTACCGGCGTCTCCACCACCTGGACCTATAACCCTGACGGCCTGATCACGCAGATCGCTCGCGCGAATGGTGCGACGCCGGCTGTGACCGCCTATACCTACTGGCCGACCGGCCGTGTACGGAGCATGACGGACCCGGACGGCCAGGTCACGCGCTACGACTATGATGCCGCGAACCGGCCGACTTTCATCACCGATCCCGAACTGCGCCGTACACTGAAGGTCTATAACGCGGCCTCCGAGGTCATCGAGGAGCGCCGGGCCGTGGGCACGCCCATCGAGCAGGCCTATGTGCGGTACACCTACACGCTCAACGGCAAGCAGGCGAGCGTTCAGGACGCACGTGGGAACCAGACCAGCTACAGCTATGACGGATTTGACCGTCCGCTGCGCACGACGTTCCCGAATGCGACGTTCGAGCAGTTGACCTATGACGCACTGGACCGGGTGACGGCGAAACTGACACGCGCCAGCCAGACGATCACCAACACGTATGATGTGCTCGACCGCCTGGTCACTCACACTGTCCCCCAGCCTGGCACGACGGCTGCGATTGTCACCAGCTACACGTATGACGACGCCGGCCGCACGCTCACGATAAGCGATACGACCGGACAGGGGCTGAGCTATGGCTTCGACACCGCCAAGCGGGTGATTTCAGCGTCGCAGACGGCGCCGAACATCACGGGTGCGCGGACGCTTACCTATTGGCTCGACGCTGCCGGGAACCGCACACGGACGATCTGGCCCGACGGCTATTACGTCGTGCGCGACTATGACGACATCAACCGCCCGACGACCGTGCGCGAGAATGGCACGTTCGTGCTGGCCACTTACGTGCACGACCCGCTCTCGCGCCGCACGAGCCTCGTCTATGGCAACGGCACGACGCAGAGTTATGCGTGGTCTCAGGCGGGCGATCTGACGGGGCATACGCATACGCTGTCGGGCACGGCGAATATCTGGACGCTCGGCTATTCGAAGGCGCACCAACTGGTGTCGGAGGCGGCGTCGAACGCCGCGTGGGGACATGTTGCCAGCGTCGACGAGACGACGAGCTATGGCGCGGCGAATAATCTCAACCAGTATGTGACTGTCGGCCAAGGCGCCAGCCCTTCGGTCACGCTCACGCATGATGCGAACGGGAACCTGACGGGCGAGGGCATCTGGACCTTCGCCTATGATGCCGAGAACCGCTTGCGCACGGCGAACCGCGCGGGGACGGCGGCGAGCTATCTCTACGACCCGCTCGGCCGGCGGCAGGCGAAAATCGTCAATGGTGTCACCACATCGTTCCTGAGCGACGGGGACGAGGAGGTTGCCGAGTACACGGGCGCGGGCGCTTTGCTGCGGCGCTATATCACCGGGCCGGGCACCGACCAGCCGATTGCGATGGTCACGCCCGCGGGCGCCAGCCACACGCGCAGCTATTTCCACGTGAACCGGCAGGGCTCGACGGTCGCCATGTCGAACGACGCGGGCGTGATGGCCGAGGGGCCCTATACCTACGACGCCTATGGCCAGGGGCCGACGAGTGCGGGGGTGCCGTTCAAGTATACGGGGCGCAGGCTCGATCCGGAGACGGGGCTCTATTACTACCGCGCGCGGTACTACTCGGCGAGCCTGGGGAGGTTCTTGCAGACGGATCCGATTGGGTATGCGGATCAGATGAACCTCTATGGGTATGTCGGGAACGATCCGGTGAATGCGACGGATCCGAGTGGAAGCAACACTCTTGCGATTGCTCCTCTCTGCGCCGGACCGCAGGCGGCAGTTTGTCTAGGTGGGTTGGTTGTTGGTTCAGCTGTTATTGGTTGTTACTATTATTGCGGGTTGATTGTTGATGCGGTGATCGGTTCTGAGTCTGACCCGCCGCCTGGTATTGGCCATAATGGTGGGCCCCCGCTTGATGGGCCTGAAGGATCTCGGCCTCCGCCGCTCCCGATACCGCCGGTCGGTCCGGAGCAGAGAGAGACCGGGTCTTACACAAATACGCACGAGAGCGGTCGTCAGTATCACGGTAAGGGCGATAGAGAGCGTTCGCAAGAAAGTGGGCGCCGAATCGAGCGTCAAACTGGAGATCGACATGTCGCGACGGATTGGACCCGCTCACCCTCCGATCGTGATGCCTTCATCGATGAAGCGGGTCGCCTCGAAAATGGGGGTGGTCCGAAAAGCTCTGATAACTATAATAAAAACGAGTCTCCAGGTCGGCGGTATCGTGAAAAAGAGCGTTAGTTAGGACAGGCACAACTAGGAGACCTGATGGTGAGCTCAATTCCTGAGGATGCGGACCGTGAAGCGCTGCGGCGATTGGCAGAGGCTGGTACGGATTTGTCTAAGGCTATGCGGA
>JAGWVZ010000289.1 GCA_018970625.1 Myxococcales bacterium
CGACGCGCTCTGTCCAGGACTCAGGAAGGGAGTGCAGCTTCATTCCGGGGTTCCGTCGGCATGGTATCGTGGCGAATCAGGGCGTGACCGTGAGCACACCCATATCGGAGGTCTGAAAACCGTTCGATGAGCCCGCTCCACGGTCGCAATATACCCATGTAACGCCGCCGTCACCCGAGAATCGATACGCGTAGCTGAATGTCCCTGCCTCGGCGGGACTGCGCAGTCCGGCCTGGTACTCATCGTTGTTAGGCTGCCCTGCAGTGGCGGCGTTCCAGCCCGGGTTGGGCACGGCCAGCGACCATGCCCACGTCACTTCGTCTGGCACCGAACCGGCGGGGCCGTAGCCGACCTGACCCACCAGGGCAGGGCTGGGGTCGACACCGTTGGTGCGTGTGGTGAGACCGTTGGCGAACACAATGCCATACACGGTGTTGAGCGTGTTGGGCGCCACATTCAGGGTCTCGGGAAACTGTAGTTTGCAGTAGCCGACAGGATACTCCCGCTGCACGCACGCGCCGGCGTCGCAGAACGCGTCGGACAGCGAGCAGTCCACCTCGTCGTAGAGGTATTCGCAGGTGTTCCCCTCGTTGCAGATCACTGAAGCCACGTCGGTTGTGGCCAGCGCTCCAGTACAGAACGGCGTAAACGGTCTCGCGAGGCAGTCATCGACAGTCAGGCAACCGTTGGCACCCAGCGTCACCACCATTTGTCCGGCGTCTGCCGGCGCGTAGCCGTTCTCGGCTCCATCCTGTCCTGCTCCGCGGTTGCGATCGCAGTAGGTCCAGGTGGCGCCTGCGTCTCCCGAGAAGCGGAAGGCGAGGTCGTATGTGATTTGGTCGAGCGGGGCGGCAAAAGTGGCAAAATACTCGTCGTTGTTGGGTTCACCAAAGGTAGTCCCGTTCCACGCGTCGTTGGGTTGCGCGTCGACCCATTCCCACGAGGCATCCGTGGCGGGATTGGTCCCATCAGGGCCATAGCCAACGGCGGCCACCACGCGCGGCGCCGCATCGAGCGTAACCGTCAGGTTGGTCAGTCCACTGCTGAAATAGCGGCCAAAGACGGTGATGGATTCGCCCGGTATGGCCTCAAAGTCCACCGGGAACTGCAACCTGCACCAGTCGATCGTGACGTCTTCGGGCGGAAGCGGTGCGCGACAGCCAGCCACCCCGCCGGCGGCGAAGCACTCCTGCCCGGTCTGCTCGCAATCCACGCGCTCGTTCTCGATGTAGTTGCATACCACGTCGGATCCTGCCGCCAGCGAACAGGTTCCGGTGGTTTGCCACGTCACCACCTGATTGCCTTCACAGCTCGGCGCCGGCGGCAAGCTGCACGGGTTCGGTTCGCAGGGGTTCACACATACTCCGCCATCGCAGACGAGCCCGTCGAGTGCGCAGTCGGTCACCGTGGGCGCGTAGGTGCACGCGGCCACGATGCCGTCTGCCGAGCAGCTGCCGAGGGGACCGTACGTGGTCTGCAGGTTGCCTTCGCAGCTTGCAGCCGGTGGTGCCGTACAGGGGTTGGGCTCGCAGGGCGTGACGATGTTCAGGCGGGCCGCGTTGGCGACCTGATAGCCGTTTTCGGCACCATCGGCGCCGGGACCCAGGTTGCGATCGCAGTAGAGCCAGACGAGCCCATCATTCCGCGAGACACGGAAGGCCATATCGCGAAGGCCCGCGCTTTCGGGTGCGACCACTGTCGCCTGATACTCGTCGTTGCCGGGTTCTGCGCTGTCGCGCCAGGCCACGTTGGCCGATGCTGCGCTCCACTGCCAGCTGTCGAGCGACGGCTGTGTACCCGTGGGTCCATACCCGAATTCGACCCGCAGCTCGGGAGCGACATCGGTGGCCGCTGTCCGGTTCGTCAGGCCAGCCTCGAAGACGCGCACAAAAGCGGTCGTCGTCATGCCCGGCGCGAGCGTGATATCGGAAGGAAACTGGAACCGGCACCAGTCCACCTCGGTGTCGGGTACCACACACGACAGGTTGGGTTCGCCCGGCGTGCCCGAGTCGCCGCTGCCATACGTCGTGGTCGCAGCGCACCAGCTATCAAAGGAGCGCTCGGCCGGTGTACCAATGACCGCGGGGTCGACAGCCGCCGAGGCACATTCGGCGTCGGGGAGCGTCGCTGAGGTCCAGGTGGTCGAAAGAAGCTCTGATTCACCATCCAGAAGCGTTATTTCTCCCCCATCTGGCGAAAAATCGAGCCCTGAATAGACCAGGTCAGGCGTGATGCCGCCGTTGATCGCAGGGTCGTCACTGGCAGCCACGACATACCAGCCGCCCGCCGCGACGGGGGGCGCATCACTGATCAGGAAGCTGCCACCGGCACCATCTCGAAGGGTGAGTCCGTTGAGGCTGACGTCAACGTCGCCCGGATTGTGCAGCTCAAACCACTGCCCTGCACCCGGCGTGCTCTCGCAGGGAGCGAGCATGAGCTCCGTGATGACCACACCCAATGACCGCGGACCTGTGTCCGTTGCCGCATCTTCGGGTGCGGCGGTGTCGGCTTCGACGTCCGTGCTGGTATCGGCCTCCGCGTCCGGCTCCACATCGACGTCCTGCAGGACAGCATCACCGGCATCGGTCGCGTCCTGCTCGCTGACATCAGGCGCGTCATCCGTTGGGACTACATCCGCCACAGGTCCGGAATCGCCGGTGGAGTTTGCATCGAACAAGGGGACGTCAGTCGCCCCATCAGCGCGGACGTCAAACGCGGCATCGACCCCGGGACGCACCGCTTCACTGTTGTCTCCGCAGCCGGCCAGCGCGACCAGCGCACAGACAATCGCCAGAGAACCGTATTTTGACGACTCCATATTCTCTCCAGAATGACCTGAAACGAGGGGGTATCCGGCCTGTCGGCAGGGCGGTGGCCGTATCTCACCGGGCAGGATTGTCGTGGCGGGTCCTTTGCACGTCAAGGGGGGATACGCCGGTCAGTCGCCGCTGCAAATAAGGCTTACGCGCCTTCCAACGGGCTCGTGATGTGGGCCTGATCGGGTTCAGGACGAGCGCCGTAGAACTGCCGGGCCCAGCGTCGATAGCGCATGATCGGGCCATCTCCGGTAGCAAGCACCGGAGGGTGCACGTAACGCTTGTTTTGCCAGACGGCAAAGTCCTGCATCACGTCCGCGCTGAAACCCGCGAAAGCCGCGCGGGCGATCAGGTGATTCACCGCCAGCCGCGGCAGCATCTTCAGCGCCGGATGAATCTGGTGCGGTGCGCCATGCTCTTCCATGGTGAGCCCGATGGTCAGCGTCGATTGTTCCTCGTCGATGGGAGTCACCTGTACGAAGTGACGCGTATGGATGCCTGTCTCGGGAATGTGAACATCGACCCACGAGTAGCCCAACCCCCACACGTGGACCTCGAACTCGGCCCGAATCAGCGATGAGCGACCAATAAAGCCGGCCGAGCGGCTCATGGCGTATCTGGCGTTCAGGTACGGACCATCGACCCGCAGCTCGCTGAGCATCTCCACGTTTTTGTACCCATGCACGACCGTCAGGTGCCCCAGGTCGACCGAATTCTCGGTGGTCTCCTGCGGGTGTGCCCTGAGTTGCCAGGTCCTCGACAGCATTGGCAGAAAGTGGCCATCCTCCGGCAAAGTCGGAACCTGCCAGTCGGGCTCACGACCGTCGCTCGCGTGCCAGACCAGTATAAAGCCGTTGCGTTCCACCGAGGGCCACACGAACAGGCGGGCGTCGGACGGAGGACGGCTGCCATAGCCCGTCTTCTGACAAACGCCGGCACGATCAAACTCAAAACCGTGGAACGGACACCGCAGGTGTTCACCCTCGACCGTGCCCCCGTGAGCAAAGTGAGCGCCCATATGAGGACAATAGGCATCGACCACGGACACGCGGCCACTCTGTGAACGGTACACCACGATCTCGTGCCCGAAGAACGTTCGGGTGACCAGCTGACCTGCTGCCAGCCGGGCTGACGGTCCGACAGAAAACCACCCGTCCGGCAAGCCGAGTCGATGGGGCACCGAGGGACGTAGTCGGCTGGCTCGCTCGTTCATACGGACTCAACTGGCCTTTGTCGGCGCGTGTGTGGCGGAATGCAACGCACCATGTCGCAGTGTGTCAAACGAAGTCAACGACATCGCGACACTGCGCCGCGGGTATGGCGCTCAACGGTCACCGTGATGGGTGGGTACCTGAAACAACTCGCCGTCGTCGATCCGCATCATCGTCAGCGACTGCCCCCACGCACAGCCGCTGTCCAACGATTGCCAGCCGGGGCCTGACTCGACGCCGAGAGCCGCCCAGTGACCAAAGAAGAGCAACGGATCACCGGGTGCAGGTCGGCGTACGTCGCACCATGCCTGCAGGTCATCTGGCATGTCAGCCCGGGAAGACTTGAAGTCGTGGTTCAGTTGTTGCGACGCTCGCTGCAGCGCGCGCATTCGGGTCAGCACGGTTACGCTGGTACAGAGGTCGTCGTCGCCAGGTGCTTCGTTCGCGGGACAGGTGCCTCGCTCACGCACGATCCAGTGCAGAAAATCGGTAGGGTCGTCGCGCATCAACTCTCCCTGCACAGCGGCCGAGCGTTCCGCCGCCCTGTCCAGCGACCAGCCGGGCCACACGCCGGCGTGGACCATGGCGGCGCTCCCTGAGCGACAAAACAGCGGCTGATGACGCAACCAGTCGATGAGAGAGCGCCGGTCGGGGTGGCGCAACACGTCGTCGATGGTGTCCTTGCGTTTGAGCTGCGTGACGCCAAAGTGTAGCGACAGCAGATGCAGGTCGTGATTGCCCAGCACCACGTGGGCGCAGTCGCCAAGTCCTTGAACGAACTGTAGAACTTCGACGTTCCGTGGGCCACGGTTGACCAGGTCTCCGACAAACCAGAGCCGGTCAGAACCCGGAGACACGCGGGCCGACTCAAGCAACTGCCGCAGGGTAGCGCTGCAGCCATGGACGTCGCCGATGACGTAAGTGGCCATGTCGAACTACGGGAATGCGGGTCAAATCAGGGGGTTCAGGGGGCGGCTGCATGTCGTGTGGGCGTCGGCATGTGTGAATGTGCACTCGACTCTGGAACATGGCACCGGCAGGCGTTACTCTGCGTGGGCTGCGTAGAACAATCGATCCTCACCGACAAGGTGTGGTTTCCGGACATCAGGTGTGAGCAT
>JAGWVZ010000290.1 GCA_018970625.1 Myxococcales bacterium
CTTTCTTGCCGATGAGTACACCCGGCTTGGCCGAATGAACGCTAACCTCAGCCTTCTTCCAGGAACGCTTGATCTCAACCCTGGAGATCCCGGCCTGCTTGTACTTCTCCCGCACGTGTGCACGGATCTTCAGATCCTCGTGCAACCACTTTGCGTAATTCTTGTCCTCGTACCACTTGCTGCGCCAGTCTTCGATAATACCGACGCGAAGCCCGATTGGATGTACTTTTTGACCCATGAGTTCCTCCATCGCCTTCCGGCGATACGTCTTCAGCCCTCGGCGGGGCGAAGCTCGAGCGTGATGTGTGCAGTGCGCTTGTTGATACGTGCGGCACGTCCCATCGCGCGAGGACGGAAACGACGCAACGTCGGCCCTTCGTCCACGAAGGCGCGGGCGACGACCAGCGAATCAACGTCCCACTCCTTCAGGTTAGCCTGAACGTTGGCGATGCCCGAAGCGAGCAGTTTCGCTACAATCTGGGCGGAACCGCGTGGAGTGTACTGAAGAATCGTCAGTGCCTCATTGACCGGGCGGTTGCGAATCTGATCGACAACCACTCGCACCTTTCTGGGTGCGATTCGGATGTTGGGGAGACGCACGATGTTCGCACGGTTATCGAATTCATTCTTGTGCATTGGAGCCTCTCAGCGCTTCTTCGCCTTCTTGTCGACTCCGTGGCCGTAGTAGGTCCGCGTAGGCGAGAACTCGCCGAGCTTGTGACCGACCATGGTCTCAGTGACGAAAACAGGGATGAACTTCTTACCGTTGTGAACAGCGAACGTAAGCCCAACGAACTCAGGGAGAATCGTGGAACGTCGCGAATACGTCTGAATGACCGCCTTCCGAGGTCCGGACTGCGCTTCAACTTTCTTTACCAGGTGGTCGTCGACGAACGGCCCCTTCTTTACTGAACGTGGCATAATTTACTCCTGATTACTTACGACGCTTGACGATGAACTTCGACGTCGTCTTGTTCGTACGCGTCTTCTTGCCTTTCGTCTGGTGGCCCCAGGGGGTAACGGGGTGCCGTCCACCCGAGGTACGACCCTCACCACCACCATGCGGGTGATCAACAGGGTTCATCGCGACGCCGCGCACACCCGGCCTGCGACCAAGCCAACGCGAACGACCGGCCTTACCGAGCGAGAGGTTGGCGTGCTCCATATTCCCGACCGAACCGATGGTCGCGCGGCACTCGAGCAGAATGCGACGAAACTCACCGGACGGCAGCCGGAGGGTTGCATAGAGTCCCTCTTTCGCCATCAGCTGAGCGCCTGCACCGGCGCTACGCACCATCTGACCACCCTTGCCCGGGCGAATTTCAACGTTGTGAAGAATCGTCCCGATGGGCACTGCTTTCAATTTCAGGCAGTTGCCGGGCTTGATGTCAGCCTTCGAGGAGCTCACAACGTGATCGCCGATCTTGATACCAACCGGTGCTAGAATATAGCGCTTCTCACCATCGGCGTACACCACCAGGGCGATTCTGGCACTACGATTGGGATCGTATTCAATCGTGCTGACTACACCGGGGACGCCGATCTTGTCCCGCTTGAAGTCGATTCGCCGGTACAGACGGGCGTGTCCGCCGCCGCGGTGACGCGAGGTGATGTGACCGTGATTGTTGCGCCCCTTGGCGTTTTGCAAACGCTCGAGCAGGGACTTCTCCGGTGACGTGGCCGTCAATTCCTCGAAACGAGCGGTGACGACAAACCGTGTGCCCGGAGACGTGGGCTTATGCTGCTTCATTGCCATGACTGATTACCTCTTCCTGGTGCCGCGCCCTTATTCTTCTTCGGTCGCAGGCGTTTCGGGAGATGAGAATTCAATGGTTTCGCCTTCACGGAGGGTTACGACCGCCTTTTTCCAGGCGCTGCGCCGACCCAATGTGCGACCGAACCGCTTGGGCTTACCCGGCATCACAGCCGTGTTCACCTTCACCACATGTACCGAGAAAAGCGACGAGACTGCCTGAGCGATCTGGTGCTTGTTCGAGTCCATCGATACTTCGAAGGTGACTCGATTCGGAAACAGAGGGTTCGTCGTCTTCTCCGTCACGACGGGACGCTTGATGATGTCGTAGATACCGCTCACTTCAGAACTCCGTCGATGTGCTTGACCGCCGCTTCGGTCATCACGAGATGATCAAAGGCGAGCACGTCATAGACGTTCAGGCCGACACTCTGCAGGTATTTCGCATCGGGCAGATTGCGCAGCGAGAGCTTGAGCTTCTCGTTATCGATATCCACCACCAACGCCTTGGGAGCGCCAAGGTTGGTAAGGGTCTGCCATGCGGCCTTGGTTTTCGGGGCTTCCATCTCGAAGCCGGCCACCACCTTGAGCTTTCCCTCACCCAGCTTCTGCGAGATCACCGAACGGAGCGCGCCGCGGCGAACCTTCTTCGGCAGCTTGAATGAGTAATCTCGCGGCATCGGGCCAAACACGATGCCACCGCCAACGTAAACGGGGGCCTTGATTGAACCGTGCCGCGCGCCGCCCGTGCCTTTTTGCTTGAGCAACTTGCGCGTGGACCCGCTCACATTATGGCGATTCAAGGTCGCATGAGTACCAGCACGACGCTTGGCCATCTGGTAGCGCACCACCTCATGATGAAGGTGAGGCTTTACCTCAGCACCGAACACGTCGTCCGATACCTCGATCTGGCCGACCTTTTCGTTTTTCAGGTTGTAGACATCCAGTTTCATGATTCCTTTCCCAGGTCGATTACGACTTCAGTTCAACATGGACGCCAGCAGACAAATCGAGCTTTCCGAGCTCATTCAAGGTCTGCTCCGTCGGGTCCAGAATGTCGATGAGGCGCTTGTGCGTGCGAATCTCGAACTGCTCGCGAGACTTCTTGTCCACGTGCGGTCCTCGAAGAACAGTGAATTTGGTTACGGACGTCGGCAGCGGGATCGGACCCGCGACTCGTGCGCCGGTGCGACGCGCCGTCTCGATGATATCCTGAGCGGACCGGTCGAGCAGCGTGTAGTCATACGCCTTTAGCTTGATTCGAATCTTGTCGTTCGCCATGTCGTCCTCTGTTTGCCGCCCGACTACGGGCGCCTTCCTGATTCCTGATGATCCGTCACTCTCTGAACGGGCGCTGCCCGATTCGTCCTTCACCACCTACCGGCATACTGGGCCTTTCACGACCCACCAACGATACGCTCCTGAACCTGTGCAGGAACGTTTTCATACCGATAGAACTCCATACTATAACTGCCGCGACCTTGCGTGTTTGAGCGGAGATCTGTCGTGTAACCGAACATCTCCGAGAGAGGCACCTGCGCACGAACAGCACGTAGCGTGCCCGACTCTGCGATCTCATGGATCTGACCACGACGACGCTGCAAGTCGCCGATCACGTCGCCCGTGTACTCGTCAGGCACCACCACTTCAACCTGAAAAACAGGCTCCAACAGTGTTATTCCTGCCTTTCTTGCACCATCCTGCAAGGCCATCACAGTAGCTACCCGAAAAGCGATCTCGTTGGACTCGCCTTCAATATGCTCACCGCCCACAAGCGTAACCGACACATCCACCATCGGGTACCCAGACAGAAGCCCGCTTTCGACCGCTTCCCGCGCACCCTTCTCGATGGATGCGACGTACACAGCAGGAAGTTCAGCCGAGCTCATGGTACTCGCAAACGTGGTACCGGCACCGCGTTCGGAAGGAGACACGTCCAACACCACATGAGCGAACTGGGCCTTTCCAGCGACGCCAGGCCGCATAAACCTGCCCTCTGTACGTACCGGTTGCCTTATCGTTTCGCGATAGGACACCTGCGGTTTGCCTACACGAGCGTCAACCTTGAACTCTCGAAGCAGACGATCAGTGATGATTTCAAGGTGCAGCTCACCCATCCCGGAGATGAGCGTCTGGCCGGTCTCCGCGTCCTGACGCACACGGAAAGAGGGGTCTTCAAGAGATAGCTTCTGAAGGCTGGTCGACAGCTTGTCCTGGTCAGCCTTCGTCATGGGTTCGATGGCGATCGAAATCACGGGCTCGGGAAAGTTGATGCGCTCGAGGATGAGAGGCGCTGTGTCGTCACAGAGAGTGTCTCCGGTAGACGAGTAGCGCAATCCAACAACGGCAGCGATGTCTCCAGCTTCTACGAAATCAATGTCCTCGCGCTTGTTTGCGTGCATCCGAACGAGGCGCTGGATCTTCTCACGCTTCTCCTTGCCTGGATTCAGAATGTAGCCACCCTTCTCGAGGCGGCCTGAGTAAACGCGGATATAGCTCAGATGCCCAACAAAGGGGTCAGTCATGATCTTGAACACCAAGGCCGCGAGAGGCTCATGAACGTCTGCATGACGGTAGACCCTGTCGCTCTCCTCCACACCCCGCTGAGAATCCTCGATTTCGCGTGCAGAGGAAGGACGCAGACCGACGACGGCCGGAATATCGAGCGGCGATGGCAGGTAGGCAACCACAGCGTCAAGGAGAGGCTGAATTCCGCGATTACGAAACGCGCTGCCACAAAGAACAGGCGTCAGTTTGCGCCCATGACATGCCTGTCTCAATGCAGAAACCAGCAAGTCGTTGGAGACAGTCTCGCCATTCAGGTAAAGTTCAGCGACATCGTCACTCACGTTCGCGACGGCTTCGACCAAGGCATCCCGGGCTTGCTGAGCGCGTTCACGATGGGCGAAGGGTATCTCGTCCACAATCACTCTGGCACCCAGAGACTCTGAGTCATACGACAGCGCGGTCATGGACAGGAGATCGATCTGACCGACGAACCCGTCCTCGGCCCCGATTGGCAACTGAAGCGGCACAGGATTTCCGCGCAAACGCTCGGCGATCTCTGACAAAACCCGCTCAAAGTCTGCACCCACGCGATCCATCTTATTGATGAATGCGATGCGTGGCACCGAGTAACGATCCGCCTGCCGCCACACCGTCTCGGACTGTGGCTGAACACCTCCAACGGCACAAAAGACAGCCACGGCACCATCCAGCACACGAAGGCTGCGCTCCACCTCGATCGTGAAGTCGACATGCCCGGGCGTATCAATGATGTTGATCGTGTGACCTGCCCACGAGCAGCTGGTCGCAGCGGCGGTGATGGTAATGCCGCGTTCCTGCTCCTGCTCCATCCAGTCCATGGTCGCTGCGCC
>JAGWVZ010000291.1 GCA_018970625.1 Myxococcales bacterium
GTATTGCTCCACCGAGAAGTAGTCGAGGTGTGCGGCTACGTTTGCGCGCAGAAAGGATGCCTCGGGAATGCGCCACTGCGGGGGATGCACGCGGTCGAGTAGCTCAGCCCTCTGCATGGCGGAAAGGTTTTCGGTGCAGGTGGCCCATTGCGTGCCTTCGGTGACCGGTTTGTAGAGGCAGTGCAAGCGCACATGTGCGAGGTCGCGCAAGTGTTCGATCATCCAGAACAGGCGGTCCCAGGGCGCTTTGGGCGCAGCTTTGAGCAGGCGTTTCCATGCGTCGGCGCCAGGTGCGCTGGCGTTGCGCGTGTTCCCGAATGCAGCCTGAAGCTCCTCGAAGAAGAGCTGACGTTCGTTGTTGCGCCTCGTGGGAAGGTCGGATTCGAAGATTTGGAGCAACCCGGCGGCCTGCGCGAAGTGTCCGCCGTTGAAGCGTTCCTCGACGAACGTCAGAAGGTCTGCGACCGCCTGTTCAAAATCACCCTGTTTCAGAAAATAGCCGGCGAGCAGGGCGCGGGCGGGTTGAAGGCCGTCGGCGTCGAGCTGAAGCTGTGGAGGGAGCCGATGGTTATCCAGCAGCAGGTTGAGCCATGACGGCGCAAACTCGTCGGGTTCCGCGTCGGGGGCGACAACGGGCGCGAGGCGTTGGTCGGAGACCTCCTGCTGCATGACGGCCATTGCGAAGCTCGCAAAGGGGTCATCGTGTTGCGGGTCGGCCGTCCATGAGGCGAGCGCTCGCTCAAACAGGCCATCGGCATATGGTTTGCGGAGCGGCTGCGACATCAATGGGTTCCGTCCCCATGAGCCAAGAAGGTGCCTGAGCATGGTGAGGCTGCGCCTGGTACATGGTTCGCGCTGGGAGCGTGCGCGGGTGGGATATGTACAGGTGGTCGAAGGGAACGTCGAGACACAATGTGACGCAGGCGCCGTACCCGGTAACTTTCTGCCTATTCGATGATGTAGGTGCGTTGCAGCGTGGTGGCCGCACCATCGAACGGGGGAAAACGCCAGTTCTGGCTGTTGCCCTGCATACAATCGCCAAAGGTGGTTCCACGCAGTACATCGTCCAGTCGGATGCCGCTGACGTCACCATCTGGTTGCACGGTGATTTCGACCACGACGCGTGCGGCGTTGGGGAGCGAGCCTTCGTCAACGAGATGGCGCTGCACGCAACGGCGGAATGCGTTGGCGACGAATCCGGAGAGGCCGGCGGCGAAATGCTCACGGTCAGGACCATCATTACGTTGTGTGCCTTGTCCGGCGCTGATGGCGACCTGCTGTGTGTTGCGCATATTGGCGAAGGAGCTGCCGGCTGGCTGCCCTGTTCCATGGTTTGAATTGTCCGTGGAGATTGGGCTGGTGTCGCGGTCGTTCGCAGCACCTTCGGCCTGTGCGATGGCGATGGGTGTGTTCTGCTGGACTTGCTGACGTCTTTGTAGCTCGGCGATCGCCTCGGCAGGCAGACCGGCTGATGACAACGCGGCCGTGTGCGCAGCGAGGACCGCTGCACCAACGGCGCGCTGTGCGCGCACCTTGACGAGTAAGTCCGTGGTAGTCGCGGCAGCAGGCCCGACGGGCAACGCCGTGGCTTCGGCGACGGCGGATGCTTCGTCTGGTGCTAACGCCGCGGCGTCGCTATCTGCCACTGGCGAGACAACGGACGGGTCCGGTGTCGAGATGGTGGTATCGGGTGCCAGAAAGATGACGCCGGCGCCGACCAGCGCAGCCAGAACGATAAACGCGCTGGCCCATACCAGAGGCGACGTCTTCTTGCGTTGCACCGCTGGCAGCGGGATGGTCGCCACCGCGTAGCTGGCAGAGGTCACCGTCGGCGGACCGCCGCTCTGCCCGAGCCATGAATCGACCAGCGCATCGTCTTCAGTCTTGACACCCTTGCTCCTCGATGTGGCTGGTCTCGCTGCTGGCGTCGCATCCACCGAAGCAGCGGGCGGAGTCTGCGCCGGGGTTTGGCTGGTGTCGGTTGTGGGCGCATCTGCCTTCGGAGTCAGCGTTGGCGGCGCTTTTGCGTCCTGAGCTGACGTCGCATGCGTGACGGGAGGCTCTGCGACAGGAGGCTCTGTGACGGGAGCCTCTTTGACGGCGTCGGCCACAGCGGGCGCCACATCGGGCAGCTGCGCCGGGGTGGTCGCAGGGGTACGCGCAGGAACGTTGACCGATTGCGGAACAGCAGGCGGCGACCCTGTCGGGGCGCGCGCACCCATGGGTTTGGGTGGGGGGACCGCGCCCACTGATGCCGACGCCGTTCGCGGTCTTGTCGTCACGTTCGACGTGGGTGCCTGAAACAGATCGCCTGGCCCGGCGGACCGCTCTTCGGGAGCCGGCAGATCTCCCGTGGGGCGCTCGTCAATGGCCAATTGGGCCGCTGTTTCTGGGTCGGCAGCGGTCGCAGCCCTGGGTTCGGCTACCGGAGGTGCCAGTGTGCTGACGTCTTCTGCGACCGGAGTGGAAGGGCCTGTTTGTTCGGCAGGCGCAGGTGCTTCGAGCGCAGCTGCGACAGAAGCCCCGGACGGTGTCTCGGTCGCAGGTCGGTTACCACTGGCGATGCGCTCTCGCAGCTCGTCGAACGCGACCGGCATGGCAACCGATGCGCGACGCCGCATCGGTCTGGGAAGGGCGTCCTGAGCGTTCGCCTCGGGTTCGGCCAGAGGGGAGGTCTCCGATGCAGTCGAACGCGATGGCACCGGCTGGTCACGCGTCGTGCCAGTTTCGGCCGGCGCGGCCGCCGTGATGGGCGCGTGCGCAACGGTGGCGCGTCGAGCGGGCAGAGGCTCACGCGATGGTGATGGTTGCGCCGCGGCCATGAAATTGGCCAGATCGCTGGCCTCGAGCTGCACGGTTTTTGGCGCACGTTGCCGAAGCTGCGATCGACGACCGACGGCGATGGCCGAAGAGAAGACGGGTACTTCGATCGCGGGCTTCCATTCCGCAAACAGGGCCTGCCAGACGTAGGCCTCATCTCCCAGACGTCCATCCTGAAAACGGTCCACGAGCTCATCTTCGGAGTACGGACCAAAGACTTCGCCGTTGATGGAGTAGTGCCACGCGACGGCTGCTGCGTCGTTGCCCAATGCGCTGCCCACGCTCGGGGCGACGGCCAGCGCAGGCGCAGACAGCCGTATCAGATGGCCGCAGTTTCGACACCGAATCTGTAGCGTTTTGCCCGCGACCTTCTCGTCGGCGATCTCGTATCTGGAGCGGCAGGAATCACAAACGAACTTCATGAGGAGAACTCACGGGCCACGGGGACGTGCTGCACGAGCAGACCGTCTCCCGGACGGGCAGGAGACAAATGCGGGCGCAGACTTACCACCGCCGGGTCGCACCCGGCAACCGACTTGGCAAGGTCGCCCGATCCTCGGCGGTCAGATTCCTGAGAGATGATGGAACATCGCGGTTCCCGAGCCCACGAAACATCGAGAAAGACGCATCTCCCAACCGGATGCATCGCCTGCTGTTCAATTGAGCGCGCCTGCGCTATGTCACAGGGGCCCTCCCCGAAAGTTTTCCGGCGCGCATGAGCCCATTGACCACACTCCTGCAACATTGGCGCGACCCGTGGGGACGTCTGCGCGTGGTGTCGGGGGTATCGTGGCTGGTGTTGAGTTCTTTAAGCATCATCGTCGGGCTCTGGCCTGCCGAGGCATCGAACGCTCTGGGTGCCGACGTGCGGGTGAGTCAGGGCACCGAGGGTGGTGTGTACGTCACGGTGAGGAATCGTGGCATGCAGCCCTGGCGGGACGTTCTCATCGATTTTGACAAACGGTGGTTCGTTCGGTTCGAATCGGTCGCCATGGGTGTGGAACTTAACATCGCCATGGAAGACACCACAAATCGCTGGGCTCTGCCGCGAACACCCGGACTTTTTGGCTGGGAAGACGCCGCCCTGGCCGACCAGTTCCCGGGCTTTGAAGGGGACCGTGGCTGGTATCCTCGTCTCGTCACGGTATCGGCAGCGCAGGGGTCTGTAGCGTTTCCCATCGCGCCTGCGGCCGAGTAGTGGCGGCGCTGTCCACGGTGCCCGAGCTGGTCACTGGGTCGCTGCAGGCGACTGGCCGAGGGGGCATCTACGTCCATTTTCCGTGGTGCCTACGCCACTGCCCGTACTGCGACTTTGCCGTGGCGGTGAACCGCCGCATTCCGCATGAGGAGTACAGCAGGGCGGTGGTGGCCGAACTGCGTGCGCGATGGCACGAGCTGGATGGCGCCGCGGTGGGGACGCTGTATTTCGGAGGCGGCACTCCGGGCCTGTGGGACCCTGTGTGGCTCGGCTATGTCATCGACGCTGTGCGAGCGCAGGGCGCCGAGCTGGGTGAGATCACCGTCGAGGTCAACCCGGAGACGTTTGATGTCACGCGCGCTGCTGCGCTTGCTGCACATGGCGTCAACCGGGTGAGTCTCGGCGTGCAGAGCATGAACGCGGCCGCCCTGCAAACCCTTGGACGCGAACACGGCCCCGCGAACGTTACAGAGGCCGTTGAGGCGTTGCGACAGGCTGGTATTGCGCGTGTCTCGGTGGACCTGATCTACGGCGTGCCCGGCACCGACGTCGATGACGTGATGCGTGACATCGACGCGATGGCTGGCCTTCCCGGCGTGGAGCATTTGTCGGCCTATGAGCTCACATGGGAGCCGGGTACCGGATTTGACAGGCGCCGAAAACGCGGATGGCTTTCGCCGTGGGAAGACCATCGGTTGGTGCAGCTGTCGTTGGCTGTGGTCGAGCGGCTGGCGTCGCACGGGTTTGAAAGATACGAGGTGTCGAGCTTCGCCAGATCCGGCGGTCGCGCGTTGCACAACTCGGCGTACTGGTCAGGAGACGCGTATCTGGGGCTTGGGGTGGGCGCCCATTCGCTGCAGGTCGATGCGCAGGGGAATCGGGCTCTGCGTCGGGCGAACACGCGGGCGGTACGCGATTATCTGTCCGCTGCGATGGACACGATGCGGACCGTCGAGATCGTGCGGGCGGTCGAGCATCTGGGAGAGCTGGTCATGACGGGGGTGCGCACTTCCGATGCGCTGCGCCCCCACGACTTGCAGCGTCGCTTTGGTGGTAACACAGGACTTTGGCTTGATGCCGTGCTCCTGCTCTGGCAGGAGCG
>JAGWVZ010000292.1 GCA_018970625.1 Myxococcales bacterium
GCACCGAAACACGAAAAATGCAGAATGCATCTTCTTTTCAGCGACTTGCTGCCACAGATGCACCAGGCAGGCTCAAAGGTTGCACCGACCGAAATCGCGAAGTACGATACAAATATATCGTTACTTTATCCTGTCCGAGCATCTCATGCGTCGTCCCGTCACCGTCATCTCCATTCTGGGCAGCAAGCTCGATGCTGGCTGGCGAGCCGACCGCTGGAAGTCATGGCGCCCCACGGTGAGCCTTTTTCAGCACGACGACCTGTTGGTGGACCGCATGATTCTGCTGGTCAATCAGCACGACTCGCAGCTTGCCGATGTCGTCATGCAGGATATCGCGTCCGTGTCGCCCGAGACGCGCATCGAGCGCCTGTCATTGCGCGCGACGGACCCCTGGGATTTCGAGCAGGTATTTGCCGAGCTGCATGAGGTGGCGGGCGAATTGAGCTTGAATGGGGAGACCGAAGATGTGCTGGTGAATGTAACGACGGGCACGCACGTGGCGCAGATTTGTTTGTTTCTGCTGACCGAATCGCGCCATTTTCCCGGCCGCCTTTTACAGGTAGAGCCGCCACGCAAAGACCGCCCGGTGGGCTCTTACTCCATTATTGACCTGAATCTGGACCGTTACGACCGTCTGGCCAGCAGATTCCGCGAGGAACAGCAGGCGGCAGCCGACGTGCTGAAATCCGGCATTCCCACCCGAAATGCGCGCTTCAATCGCATGATGGAGCGCCTGGAACAAATTGCCCTCCGCTCCACCGAACCCATTCTCCTGCTCGGCCCCACCGGCGCCGGAAAAACTCGGCTCGCTCGACAAATTCACGAACTGAAAAGGTCGCGCAATCACATCGTGGGACCGCTGATCGACGTCAACTGCGCCACGCTGCGCGGCGACCAGGCGGCGTCCACGCTGTTCGGCCATGTACGCGGCGCGTTCACCGGCGCAAACGCCAGTCGCGACGGACTCTTACGCCTCGCCAACAACGGCATGCTCTTTCTCGACGAAATCGGAGAGCTCGGCCTCGACGAGCAGGCCATGCTACTGCGCGCCATCGAAGAAGGCGTGTTTTATCCCATGGGCAGCGACAAACCCGTGCGCACGCAGTTCATGCTGATTGCCGGAACCAACCGCGACCTGCGCCAACAGGTGCAGCTTGGCCGATTTCGCGAGGACCTGCTCGCACGCATCGACCTGTGGACCTTCACCCTGCCCGGCCTGCGCGACCGCCCCGAAGACCTCGAACCCAACCTCGACTTCGAGCTCACCCGGTTCAGCGCCCACACCGGCCAGCGCGTCACCATCAACTCCGCTGCCCGCCAACGCTGGCTCGACTTCGCAACCAGCCCCGACGCCCTCTGGATCGGCAATTTCCGCGACCTGCACGCGTCGGTCGTTCGCATGGCCACCCTCGCCACCTCGGGCCGCATCACCGTCGACGACGTCTCCGAAGAAATCGAACGCCTGCAATCGAACTGGCGCGGCAACGCCAGAACCAACCATCTTGCCGATGCGCGCGAAACTCAGACGAAGAATGCTATTCGGCAGTTTCCCGAAGGCTTGCCGAGCCCACACTTTTTTAACTCCACACCCGAAAATAATTCCCCCGAATATTCCTCGCCAACCACGCTCGCGCACCCATCTGCACTGCCCTTTCAGGGCGGCGGTACGCCCCAGCCAACCACGCCGAACCACGACCTGGTCACACGCATTCTGGGGCCCGAATCCGCCGCGGCGCTCGACCGGTTTGACCGCGTCCAGCTCGAGGACGTGCTGCGCGTCTGCGCCACCTCACCCACCATCTCCCACGCCGGCCGCACACTGTTCGCCCAGAGCATGGCTCAACGCCATACCCGCAACGACGCTGACAGGCTGCGCAAGTATCTGGCGCGGTTCGGGTTACGGTTTGAGGAGTTGTTCAAGACAGGCAAAGACGCGTAGCGATTTGCGTGCCCGGCCCTGCTTCCCATACCCCGGCACCTCGTTCGCAAAGACCGTCGCTTCGCGCCTGCCGGAAACCCACGTGATTGTGCGCACGTTCGAGAGAGTGCCTCATGGCAGAAATTTGCACGCATGTTGCCTGCCAGATTGCTCCACGATTGGCCTCGTACCACACGCACGCCGCACGGCTCGTCGTGCTCCGAAGTCGGTGCGTCTTTCAGACAGTCCGGCAGCCCATCCGGAAGCGCGACTCAATCCGCCTTCACTCCCCGTGCCGCCTGCCAGCCACCCCAACCAACAAGCGCGACACCCACAATCAGAATAGCCACTGAGCTGTTGGTGCCGATCAGCGCCAGCTTACCTGTCGCCCCGCCAATGATAAACACAATGCCAACGAGGATGTTTCCAAACCCACGCATACCACACCCGTGTGAAAATGGTCTCTGATTCGGGCGACCGATTAACGGACACACGACGGGGCCGCAAGTATCTCGCCAAAACCTTCACCCATCCCCCCTGACACACGCGCGCAGAACACATACGACTGTTTGGGTTTGCAAACCGCCCTGCCCCACACCGGCGGGTCCTTTGATCTCACCGCGTGGTGACCTGCAAAACAACCCCACGCCTCGAACCCGTCGCTCATGCCGAACTCACGCATATCCCCGTCTGCCAGACTTCGTCGACTTCGGCGATGGCGCGCACCATCGGTATGGAACGGCCACGATGGGCTGCCCGACAGACGCGACGCGGTGATTGCGTCGGTGGCCGACCAGCTCGGGCCCTGGCTCATGCGGTACTTCGGCGCACAAGTCCGGGGAACCGAGCGGATTCCTGATGGCGGCGTGCTCTTTGTGGGCAACCACAGCGGCGGGCTGGGGAGCCCTGATTCGTTTGTGTTCGGGTACGGCATGTACCTGCAGCGCGGCATGGACGCAGTGCCCTGGGGACTCGCTCACCAGACCGCCATGGACGCACCCGTGCTCGGCCCCCTCATGCGGGCGCTCGGCGGCGTCAAAGCCGGGCCTGGTGCCGGCAGGAAATTGCTGGAGGCCGGACGAAATGTACTCGTCTATCCGGGCGGCGATGTGGACTCCATGCGCCCCTCGCACATGCGCCACGACATGAACTTCGACGGGCGCAAAGGCTATATTCGACTGGCCATGGCGGCCAGACGACCGATTGTGCCTGTCGTCGCCGCCGGCGGTCACTCGGTCTTCTGGCTCTTCGGCGACATGATGCCCATGCTGCGCGCCGTCGGACTGGACCGCCGCCTGCGCCTGAAAACATTTCCCATGGGGTTCAGCATTCCCTGGGGCTTTACACCCGGACCTCCGCCCCCCTATCTGCCGCTGCCGTCGCGCATTCTCATCGAAGTGCTCGACCCCATTTATTTACCGGCGCAGGAAAACCCGGAAATTCCCGACGCGAAGCTGGTGGACGAATACGACGCCCTCGTGCAATCCCGCATGCGCGAAGCCCTCGCCCGACTCGTCGCAGAACGAAGGAAGCTTGGCAGGGCGGCGGTACTCGACTGGTTTCGGCGGTAGAGTTGGGGTGGCAAACATCATGGCGCACTCCCGGAACCTCACGGCAAGCGTTTCGCCTGCAAGCATACGCGTCGCCCGCAATTCAGACACATTAGGCTGGCGGCGGTCTGACACCCGGATTGCTTCTACCTGCCCCGGCATGTACGAAAAACCGCAGACCAGCCCGGGCGGGCAGCCAACCCGGCGCTTCAGGCACTTCATCAGCCGCGACTTACACCCACAGCACACAGGTGACACGCCGGTGCGAGCATCGTAGTTTCAGACCAGTGGTCACGGCTTGCGCCCACTGTGGTCAGACAACTCCCTACCGTGAGTAAAACGATGTCGCTTGCACCTGGTCCTGTCTCTGCCCGCGCGTTGGCAAACAGTCTGGCGGTCGGCGCGGTCACCAGCCGCCAACTGACCGAGTCGTTTCTCGCTCGGATTGCGGCCGACGCGACCGTTCACGCGGTTTGCACCGTAGAGGCCGAGCGAGCGCTGCGGAGCGCGGACGCGTCGGACGCACGCAGGAGTGCAGGGGCGGTGCTCGGTCCGCTCGATGGGCTGCCGATGACACTGAAGGATGCCGTTAGGTATGGAGGTTCGCGCACGACGTACGGCCTGCAAATGTATCGTCGGTATGTGCCGACCACATCCTCGAGGGTTGTTGCAGCCCTTGAAGAGCAGGGCGTCGTCGTGTTGGGGCGCACAACGGTTCCAACGGGATCATTCGACTGGAATGGGCGAAACACCCTGTTTGCGGCCTGTACCAACCCGCACGATGCGTCGCGAAGCCCTGGTGGCTCGTCTGCAGGTGCAGCGGCTGCGGTGGCAGCAGGATTGTCGCCGCTGGACATCGGCTCTGATATTGCCGGTTCCATTCGTGTGCCGTGCCATTTCTGCGGCGTGGCGGGCCTTCGCACGACCGACGGGTGGCTGCCCATCCATGACATCGCCCCGGCGGAGCTGAAAAATGGCTACGAGAACATTCTGGCGTTTGGCCCCATTGCCCGCGACGTCGACGATCTGGCGCTGATTCTGGATGCCTGGGCGGCGGTAATACCCTCTACACAACAGCCCCTTGGCAACGGGCCACTCGCGGTCAGCTGGTCGATCGATGGTCTGCACGCTGACGATCGTACACGCTCGGCGATGGAGGAATGGCTGGCCGGACAGCATGCGGTAGAAGCGACACCCGACGTCGATTTTGCGGAACTGTATCGCGTATGGGGAACGATCGCCGGGTTCGAGTTCTCACGTGGATTGCCATGGTATGCACGCAACACCCCGATTCGTTGGGCATGGGGCAAGATGTCGGTAGGCGCGCGACTGGGAAAAGGACCGCTCAGCGAGTCTTTCAGCTACGGAATGCTGGCCAGTGCAAACGAGTACGAACGCGCTCTTGAAGTGCGCGAACAGGCTCAGCACGCGATGTCACGATTTTTCGAGTCGTACTCGACATGGGTGCTCCCCGTTTGTCCCGGTTCAGCACCGCCGTTATCGCAGGAAGGAACATCCATTCAGGGAGAGTCGTATTCACGCTGGCACGGCACCTTCAACTGTCCCACCGCTGTGCTCGGCACACCCGCGCTGAGTCTTCCATTGCCTGTGGATGGACTGCCTGTCGGAGTGCAAATTCACGG
>JAGWVZ010000293.1 GCA_018970625.1 Myxococcales bacterium
CTGCTGCTCGAAGTGGTAATGCCACACGGGCGTGCCTCCTTCATGCGCGGCGGCAGCCGTGCGTCGCGCGCTGCAAACGAAACGGGCATCCGACGTAATCTGGGTATACGCTTCGGCAGGGGATCCGAAGGAAGTCAGTGGATATTGCGTCTGAATGGCGTCTGCCAGCGTCGGGCCAAAACTGGCGTTCAGCGTGTCGCGCAGTTGCCGTTCCGTCAAAGTTTCGGGCACATACCGCGATGTCTCGTCGTCGTTGGCGCCCACAATCATGAAGTCTGCAACGCCAGCACCTGCCCTTAACAGGTCTTCGGGTTGCGCTGGCACCACGCTGCCGTCGACCCAGGGCTGAGTAAAAGAGGACGTGCCCAACAGATTGACGAACAACGGGTAGCCTCGCACCAGCTCCTCGGCGTCGAGACCTCGCAGGCAATCCAGATCGCCTTCGCACGATGCGAAGGTGTCGAGAAAGCGTTGCGTTTCAGCCAGAATCTCACTCTCTGGCGGCAACGCACAGGCGCCAGATTGCATGATGGCACCTTTGAATAATCCCTCCGCAGCAGGTGATACGGCTAGCGCGCAGACGTTTCGAGCACCGGCGGACTGTCCAAAAATCACCACGCGCGACGGGTCGCCGCCAAAGGATTGTATATTGTCCTGCACCCATTGCAGGGCGGCGAGCTGATCGAGCAAGCCCAGGTTTCCTTCACCGCCCTTTCCATCGGACCACGTTTCGCGCGGTCGTGTCAGCCAGCCAAACACGCCCAGCCGGTACTGAATAGTGACCACCACGGCCCCCGTTTCAGAGGCGAAGTCTGCGGAGTCGTAGAGTCGAACACCTCCGGCGAGGGTGATGCCTGCGGATCCTTGAATGTTGCCGCCTCCGTGAATGAAGACGAGAACCGGGCTCAGGCTGTCGGTGACAGGCAGCGGTTGCCAGACGTTGAGGGTCAGACAGTCCTCGCTGCCGACAAACTCGCCCTCTTCATTGTTCTGGGCGCACGGCTGTGCCCATTCCGTCGCCAGATACACACCGTCCAGACAGTCAGCGGGCTGCGGTGGACGCCAACGAAGCTCACCGACGGGTGGGCGTGCGAAGGGGATACCCAGAAAAGCGATGGAATTTCCAGCGACGGATCCTCGAACGACCCCTGTGGAGATCCTTCGGTCGTCTTCAGCGATGCGCTCCCCGGGGCAGACCGTTTCCACTTCTGAGACGTCATCCGCGTCGCCCGGAGATTGCGCGTCAGCTGTGTCGGTATCGTCCAGCGGCGACGAGTCCTGAGAGCCGATGTCAGATGCGCCCCCATCGAATTCAGGGTCTCCCTCGGATGGCGCGTCCGCCCTGTCCACATCACCGGCGAGGCCGTCAGGCCCGGCGTCACCTGAGCCTCGCACGTCGACGACGCCCGATGGAGTGGTACCGCATGCCATCAGGCCAAATAGAAAGAGCATCCATGATTTGCGTCTCATCATCACCTCCGGGGGTTGAGCCTCTGATGTGACACAACCACGGGCCTCAGCACCACGGCAGTTCTGCGACAATCTGTAACAGATTGTAACGTCAGCAGTTGCGAGTGCGGCGACGCAGCGAAAGAATACTCATGACATCATCGGCCGAATACGTTTCGGCCGCGTCGTTGATGCCTTCGCAGTACTTCTTTTCTGCCTTCCACTTCCTTTCGGAGCCTAAAATCTCGGGCCAGAAAGGGTAAGAGGCGCATTGCATGGGCTTGATGTCGTGGACCGTACAGCCGTTCGGGCCTAGCAGGGGGCACGCGGCTTCCTCGGGCACGTCGATGATCAGGAGCCCGTCCTCGTCCTCGACCCATAGCTCACCCAACAGCGTGTCAGCGTTGGCGTCTGGACCCTGCAGGCGCTCGGCGATTCGATCGCCCTCGACACGTGTCAGGTACACAAAGCCGGGGCGTTTACAGCATGCACCGCATCGTGTGCAGGCAAAGCGCAGGCCCGACTGGGCGTACCAGACGTCGTTGCGCACCAGCCTTACTCCCACTCAATGGTTGCAGGGGGTTTGCTACTCACGTCGTAGACCACGCGGTTGATACGGCGTACCGAGTTGATGATGCGGTCAGAGACGCGGCCCAGAAACGGCATCGGTAAGTCGGCTCGATCGGCGGTCATGCCGTCGGTAGAGGTGACCGCGCGGAGTGCACATAGCCACTCGTAGGTGCGCGAATCACCCATGACGCCGACGGTCTTGACCGGAATCAGCACTGCAAAAGCCTGCCAGACGTTGTCGTAATGGCCTTCCTCGTGCAGGGCGCGAATGAAGATGTCGTCGGCCTGACGCAGCACATCGCAGCGTTCCTGGGTGATTTCACCGATGATACGGACCGCCAGACCCGGGCCGGGGAACGGATGTCGACCCACAATCGCCTCAGGCAACCCGAGCTTTCGGCCGGTTTCGCGGACTTCATCCTTGAATAGCTCGCGGAGCGGCTCGACGAGTTTGAACTTCATGTCCTTGGGCAACCCGCCGACATTATGATGCGATTTGATGGTCGCCGAGGGACCGCGAATGCTGATGGATTCGATGACGTCGGGATAGAGAGTGCCCTGGGCGAGAAACTGCGCGTCCTGCACATCGGACGAGGCTTCTTCGAATACGCGGACGAACAGCTCGCCGATGATCTTTCGCTTGCGTTCGGGGTCTTCGACGCCTGCGAGAGCGTCCATGAAACGCTGCCGAGCGTCGATGACGCGCAGCTCGACTTCGAAGTGCTCACGGAAGGTGGTTTCGACCGTTTCTCGCTCGCCAAGGCGCAGGAGACCAGTGTCAACGAAGATGCAGACGACCTGTCGGCCGATGGCTTTGGCGAGCAGCGCCGCCACGACCGAGCTGTCGACACCGCCCGAGAGTCCGCAAATCACCCGCGCCTGCCCCACCTGGGCGCGAATGGCAGACATGGACTCTTCAATGAAGTCGCCCATGTTCCAGTCGTTTTCAGCACCTGCGACGCCAAAGACGAAGTTGCGAAGGACTTCGTTGCCTCGCTCGGAATGCACAACTTCGGGGTGAAACTGAACGGCGTACAGGTTGCGTTCGTGACTCTCCATGGCGGCCAGAACGCCGTTTTCGGAGACAGCGAGTGCTTCAAAGCCTGCGGGAGGGGCGGAGACAGCGTCGCCGTGCGACATCCAGAGCGTCGTTTGCGTGCCAGGCTGAAAGCCTGCGAGCAACCTGCCGGATGCGCGTATATTCACGAGCGTTCGTCCATACTCGCCGACGTGGCCGGGAGCGACCGACGCACCAAAGGTCTTCGCCAGCAGCTGCATGCCGTAACAGATGCCCAGAATGGGGATGTTCAGCTCGAGCAAACCACCTTCCAGGTCAGGCGAGCCGTCAACATGCACCGAGTTGGGACCGCCGCTGAGCACCAGAGCGAGCGCTGGCGCCGTTCGCGAGGCGACCGCGTCGCGAAGACGAGCGTCATTGCAGGGCCAGATTTCACAATACACGCCGAATTCACGCACGCGGCGGGCGATCAGCAGTGTGTACTGGCTACCATAATCGAGGATCAGGATTCCGCGTTGAAGTCGTTCACCGTGCATATCAATCCAGGCGCTCGAAGCTGCTGACAGCCTTGTAGTTGGGGGCTTCTTTGGTCACGTACACATCGTGGACATGGCTTTCGCGCAGGCCGGCGTTGGTAATCCTGACGAACTGCGCGCGTTCACGAAGATCCGCGATGGTGCGGGTTCCGCAGTAACCCATGCCAGACTGAAGTCCGCCCAGAAGCTGAAAGATATTGTCTGCGAGAGAGCCACGGAAGGCGACCATGCCTTCGATGCCTTCCGGCACCAACTTCCGGCTCTCTTTAATGCCATCCTGACCGTAGCGGTCACCCGACCCCTGACTCATGGCGCCCAGAGAACCCATGCCGCGGTACACTTTGTACGACCGGCCCTGATAAAGAACGACGTCACCCGGGCTTTCGGTCGTGCCAGCGAAGAGCGAACCGATCATGACCACTTCAGCGCCAGCCGCGATCGCCTTCACGAGGTCACCGCTGTACTTGATGCCACCATCAGCGATGATGGGCACTCCGTAGGGGGTCGCGGCCTCAACGCAGTCCATAATGGCGGTGATTTGTGGCACGCCCACACCTGCTACGATTCGGGTCGTGCAGATAGAGCCCGGTCCAATACCGACCTTCACGGCGTCCGCGCCGGCTTCAATCAGCGCGCGTGTACCGTCAGCCGTCGCGACATTTCCGGCGATGACCTCGACATGGGGATACCTCGCCTTCATCCACGCGACACTCTCGATGACGCGTCTGGAGTGGCCGTGGGCGGTGTCGAGCACCACTACGTCGACGCCAGCTTCGACGAGCGCTGCGGCGCGCTCATCGCGGTCGTCACCAACGCCGACGGCAGCGCCCACGAGCAGTCGTGCCAGCTTGTCTTTGGCGGCGTTGGGAAACGTCTGACGCTTTTCGATGTCTTTGACCGTGATGAGGCCCTCGAGAGAACCGTCCTCGTTGACCAGGAGCAGTTTCTCGATGCGGTGCTCGTTCAGCAGCTCCTTGGCCGCGTCCATCTCGACACCCACAGGCGCGGTGACCAGCTTCCGCGTCATGACATCCGCCACCTTCCGGTTCAAATCGAGCTGAAACCGAAGATCGCGATTCGTCAGAATGCCCACCAACCGATGACCGTCCACGACGGGTAGGCCGCTGATGTTATGCTTTCGCATGACATCCACGACCTGCTGTAACGTATCTTCGGGACGGATGGTGATGGGATCAAGCACCATACCGGACTCGCTCTTCTTTACACGCCGCACTTCGGCGGCCTGCTGGGAGGGCGTCATATTTTTGTGAATGATTCCCACGCCGCCCTGTCGCGCCATGCAGATCGCCGTTTCGGCTTCGGTCACGGTATCCATCGCAGCGGACACCAGCGGAATCCGGATGCGGAGGTTGCGCGTCAGTCGGGTGGACAGGTCGGCATCACGCGGAAGAAAATCACTGTACGCTGGCTGCAGCAGTACATCGTCGAAGGTCAGGGACTCGCGGATCTCACGCACTTTCATGGCGACCTCTGACAGTTCGAGGCTGGCCGGATGCCAGCGTCACACGGATGCCGC
>JAGWVZ010000294.1 GCA_018970625.1 Myxococcales bacterium
GTGATTATTGCTGGCGCGTTCTGGTTTCAGCGTCGTGCGCAGCCACTCTATGCCGATGTTCGTGAGCGGGTGGGCGCGCTGGCTGCCCGATTGCAAAATAATATTTCTGGAATTGCCACCATTCGTAGTTTTACGGCTGAGTCGCGCGAGGTAGAGGCGCTGCGGGTCGAGAGTCAGGCGTACTGCGATGCCAATCGTCGGGCGATCGCGGTGGCTTCGGCGTTTATTCCGGTGATTCGAATGGCGATTCTCGCCGGGTTTCTGGTGACCTTTGTGGTCGGTGGAAATATGGCGCTGGCGGGTACGCTGGCCGCAGGTTCGTATGGGTTGCTGGTATTTCTGACGCAGCGACTGCTGTGGCCCATGACCGGCCTCGCCGAGACAGTCGATTTGTTTGAGCGCGCCATGGCGTCTACACGGCGGGTGCTGGACCTGCTCTCGACACAGCCGAGTATTGTCGATGCAGCCGATGCGGTCGTTATGCCCGCCCTGCGAGGCGACCTGGAGTTTCGCGACGTTTATTTTTCGTACAGTAACGGCACCCCTGTCCTGAGCGACGTCTCGTTGTCGGTTCGGGCGGGCACAACCGTGGCATTTGTAGGGCCGACCGGCAGCGGCAAGAGCACACTGCTGAAGCTGGTATTGCGTTTCTTCGAGCCTGTGTCGGGCGCCGTTCTTGTGGATGGCACGCCGGTATCCCGGATTCGAATGAATGATTTGCGCAGCCAGATGGGTCTGGTGAGTCAGGACGTGTATCTGTTTCAGGGCACCGTGCGCGAAAACATTGCCTTTGGGCGTCCCGGTGCGACCGAAGCCGATATTGTTGAGGCAGCGCAGGCAGCCGAGGCGCACGAGTTTATTCGGGCGTTGCCGCAGGGGTACGATACGGTGGTCGGGGAAAGGGGGCAGAAATTATCGGGTGGGCAGCGGCAGCGAATTTCGATTGCCCGCGCGATTCTGAAGAATCCGCCGATCCTGATTCTCGATGAGGCGACCTCGGCGGTGGACAATGAGACCGAGGCTGCGATTCAACGCTCGATGCGGCGCATTTCGGTGAATCGAACGGTGCTGGTGGTCGCGCATCGCCTGTCGACGATTGTGCACGCGGACCAGATCATCGTGCTCGAAAATGGACGTGTAACAGAGACGGGACGGCACGAGGACCTGCTCACCCGGGGGGGAACGTATGCCGCCCTGTGGAACGTGCAGACCGGGCAGGCCGGATGAGGTGAGACGAGCAGCACGTGATGTGGCTGTTCGTCGGCGACAGAAAACTTGCGCGAGACGTCGGCATGCGATGCCAGCTCGGCGTCCCGATCGATCAGGGGGCCATGCACCGGACGTTGGAAATGTTGCTAAAGACATTGTCGACGAAGGTCACGTTGCCTTCGGGAAACGAGACATCGGCGACGTGCCAGAATTCCCCTTCGGTGAGCACGCGCGATTCCGACAGCACAATACTGCCAAAGAGGTAAAGGTTCAGGGTGGCTGTGGAGTCTCCGAATCCGTGTGCGTCGTAATAATTGACGCCCACGCTGTAGGTGCCCGCCGTGGGGTTGTTGTGGCTGGCTGATTCGGGGCCGTCGCCGTTGACGTCGTCGATGTCGATAGAGGGGTCGTCGGTGGGGGTTCCCACGAGCGGCCAGTCGGGCTGTTTATTGCGCCAGTGACAATCGGCCGGGGTCTGGGTCCAGCAGCCGAGACTTCGGTTCAGGTAGTGCACATCGAGGTCGCTGCCCGACGCGATACCCTCTTCGCCCGGGGCGTCATCGCCCGGGGTGTCCCACGTCAACTGAATGCTGAGGGTATCCGAGTAGGACGCCGTGACCTGCACGCTGGACTGGCAAAGGGTGTCGGTGGCTTCATCGACGGCGGTCACCTGCAGCAGATAATCACCGGAAAGATCAATGAATACAGTGCTTTGTGGCTCGTTGGCCGAGTCGAACGAAGTAAATGAACCATCGGGCTGACTCACGACATCCCAGCGATAGGTGGTGTTGGCGTGCGTCGGGTCGTTGCCGTTGGTGACCTCGCAGTCCAGGGTGTCGAGCGGCGTCGCCAGAACGGAATCTGAGGCGAATGCGTCGGACCCGACGACGGCGCAGGTCGCGATCACGTCGTCGCAGCGCACGGCGGCGGTGCGCTGACAGGCGGCTTCGCCATCGACGTCGGCGCAGATGGAACCCGCCGCCGCACACTCTTCGACCACCTCGAATTCTCCGGAGCGGCACTCGACGACCGCCGTGTTGGCGCAGCGGGTTGCACCTGGCGCACAGCCTGCCGTGAGGCACTCGCCGGCCACACAGTATTCGTCCACGCCGCACTCCACGAGCGCGCCGTAGCCACGACCGTCGGGTGTGCACACCTGACCGCCGGATGCGACGCAGCGACCCGAACCGGGCACGCAGGCCCGAGCGGAGCACTGCCCTGCATTGCAGGTGCAGCCTGCGCCGGTGTCGTCACAGGCGTCGGCGCATGAGGTCGATGACGAACCGGTGCCGCGCGCGTTGCAAACCAGCAGGTTGTCGCCATCGCAGACCTGTTCGCCGGGTGTGCACACCTGAGGCGTGCAGCTGCCGGCTTCGCAGACGCTGCCGGCTCCGCAGGCCGAGTCGGTGACGCAGCCGCCGTCGCAGAGTCCGGTGTCGCACTGTCGGCCGTTGGTGCAATCGGCGTCGCTTGCACAAACGCCACAATATCCCGACTGCACGTCGCACGTGGTGAGCTCTCCTCGGCAGGGGTCCGTTTCGGAGCAGGCTTCGCGGCAGAATCCTTCCAGACAAACGTACCCACCCCGACACGCCTCGTTCGAGACACAGGGAGTAAGCGGAACGTCTGGTCCGCTGTCGGCGCCGGCATCGACGGCGGCGTCGGGTAGCCCGAGGTCACCGGCAGCATCGACGGGGAGAGAAGATCCATCGGCGGCCGAGCCATCGAGGGTCGTGGTGTCATCGCTGGAACAGGCCACAAGTCCGACCATCAGAACAGGCAGGGCGGCAGTACGAACCCGAAGAGACGCAAAGTTGTGCATGGGTGCTACGCGGGCGAGGGTCGATGCGCGATCCGATTCAGGCTTCTACTGCGTACCCGGGATCGGGTCAACGCGGCGACCACCGCGGTGATCCGCAGCGCCGATCCCCCGAATCAACGCCATCGTTGAACACCCTGTCGCGGCCGCCCTTGTGGCGGCCGCCCCTATTGTCATGAAAGAAAGGTGTATTGTATACGGCGAAGGCACGACGCAGATGGGAGCATTGTGATGTACGCAAGAGAAACGGGATTTGGCTGGTCGGGGTGGTGGTGGCTGCTGTTGGCGGTCATGTGCACGGGCGTTGCATCAGCCGGATGGGCACAATCAGTGCCCTGTGAGTGCCCGGGCGGAACGTCAAGCGGTTGCGAGCAGGCGATTGTTGAAGAGCAGGGCATGTTCATTCCTGACGAGGGTGTGATCGTGGAGCTGGGGCGTATGGCCGTGGTGTGCGCGCGCGCTGAATATGAGACCGGTTGCGACAGTGGCGACTACGATGCGTGCGCCGACTTTGGGCTGCTGCTCTGGGACGATCGCGAGAGTAACGCGTCGGTGATGTATGCCTACCTGCTGGATGGCTGTAACCGCGCAGGGCGCATGGATGCGTGCCTGACGGCGGCGATGGCGACCGAGCAGGGTCGTGGTGTGACAGCCGATGCAGAGCGGGCGCTGCAGTTGTATCAACGGCTGTGTGAACAGGAGTATGCGGCCGGCTGTGCGGAGGTCGCGCGGGTTGAAGAGGCACGACAGGCTGAAGAAGCACGGCAGCGAAATCCATTTTACCGTGCAGGTGTGACGTTGCCGGAGTTCGTACTGATCCCGTCGGGCACGTTCACGATGGGTTCGCCGTTATCGGAGTCGGGGCGAGGTAGTGACGAAACGCAACACAGCGTGACGCTGACGCAGGGCTTTTACATCCAGACAACGGAGGTGACACAGGGTCAGTGGCAGGCGCTGATGGGCAATAACCCGTCGTATTTTTCGTCGTGCGGCGATAGCTGCCCTGTGGATCGGGTAAGCTGGTTCGATGCGGTAGCTTTCGCGAATGCGCGTAGCCGGGCGGAGGGTTTATCGGAGTGTTACGAGCTGAGCGGCTGCTCTGGCATACCGGGTTCGGGCACTGTCACGGGTGATGGTGCGCCGCGATATGGCGTGGGTGATTATGCATGCGCGACAGTCCGGTTTGTGGGGCTGAGCTGCGCTGGCTACCGCCTGCCGACAGAAGCCGAGTGGGAGTATGCTGCGCGGGCAGGCACAACGGGCCCGGCGTATGTGTCGGGTACGGTGCACAGCTCGACCCCTTGTGCGGCTGATGCAGCGCTGGCGCGGATCGCGTGGTTTGATGCAACTGCGCTGGTGACGTATGCGTCCGACTCCGTGATTACAGCGTGTGACCAGCAACTCAGGGGGCCGCATGGTGTTGGTCTGTTGCAGGCGAACGCCTGGGGCCTGTACGACATGTTGGGGAATGTGTGGGAGTGGACCAACGACTGGTATGGGTCTGAATACGGTACTGGTGCGGTGACGGACCCTGTGGGTCCGTCAGGAGGCTCCGGCCGGGTCAATCGCGGCGGCGGCTGGGGCTACCACGCGGCCTACGTGCGCGCGGCCAATCGCAGCTACGACGACCCCGGCTACCGCTACAACGACCTTGGCTTCCGCCTCGCCAGGTCTGCGCGTTAGCGCAGGGCTGTTTACCGTTGACCAGTTTTACCTGTGGCGCAGCCATTCGGAGAGCGCCGCAGGCGCCGGAGAATGAAAGTAGCCTCGTGTTGTGGCTCGGCGTGCGCAGCCGCCAAAGGGCCACAACGGCGAGGCGGTTGTCTGGAGCGTGCACGCCCCTGACCAGTTATCTGTGCGCCTGAGTCGTTTATGCGACTCGAAGAACATAATGGCCTCGCGGCACTGCAGACGAATGTCATGCTCCTTGAGGCCTATTCAGGAAAGTCCCGTTTTTCCAAAAGGTGCATCATTGTATAATATCGATGTAGTTGAGCTGTTTGCTGCTGCATGAATATTCATCCGCATTATGTGCGACGGCCGACCCCCCGAACCA
>JAGWVZ010000295.1 GCA_018970625.1 Myxococcales bacterium
CGGGCGCCATGGGGAGCGAGAAGCCGGGGCCTCGCGAGGCGAGGTCCACAGCAGCGGCCTGTTGCAGCCGCTGCACGTGTGCGTTGGTCCAGACGTCGAGCGCGTTCATGACCGCAACATGCTGGGTCAATGTGCAACGAGACCCGGGTGCAACCGGCAAAATCGGCTGTCCGTTGGTGTCGAGCACCAGACCGGCGGCGTTGCGCATGGGTTGGCCGGTCGTCGGATCCAGCATGGGGGTCTGCTCGGCGTTGGCAGCGGCCAGCTCCGCCTCGGTCTTCGGGCAAGCGAACCCGGCAGCGACTTCGTTCACGGACACCGCGAGTTCGGCCGCCGTTGCCAGCGAGTATTCATTCACCAGGTGAGCTATACGAACGGCCTGTCCGCCAGCTTTCAGGGCGTCGGTCGCCGCATCCCGATACTCGCGGCCGGCACCGTTGGCCAGCGTGAGCGTTACCGCCACCAGTGCGGCCAGACAGACAAAGAGTGTCGCGATGATTTTTGCTCGCATCCCAATTCCCTACATCGGGGTAAATCCACAGCACATGGCAAGTTAGGCGATTCTGGTTTGCCTTGTCAAAGGCATCCACACACGGGTGCGTGCGCAGGTGCGAGCGACCTGCCTTCAGACACGATCTTCGTCATCGTACCCGCCATGAAGGCCGGCATCGATCGACCATTGCAGGCTCAGTACCCTTTTGGCATGCGGGTGATGTCCACCTGGTCGATCGCAAACCGAATCAGCGATGAGCGATTGGCCTTCGTATGACCGGCCGCCTTCAACTGGTCCACCAGACGATCGATGCGGTCAATGTCTTCGTTGTACAGCGAGATGCTCACCACCTTGTAGTGGGTAGGCCGCACCGCATCTTTCCGTACGGGGTCGGCAGCCGGCGCAGGGACACGAGCCACCGGCCGAGCGTAGAACATGTTGGCCATCGTGACGTCGTCGTCCACCAGCGGATTACGCCCGAAACTGCCACCGCCCTGACCCTGATCCCCGGCTTCATCAACAGCCGGGCTTGTGTCACGCCTGTTTCGCATCGCTCCTCCGGGAGGTGGACTCCGTATGCTGCCGAATCCACTGAACCAGTCGCCGGTAATCCTCTGCTCCGCGGCTATCTGGCGCGTACTGAAAAATACTCTTCTGGTGAGACGGCGCCTCCTTGAGTTGTGTATTCACCCGAATCGGGGGCAGCACAAGCTCGCGGAAATAGGCCTTGAGCGTCTTCACCGCCTCGTCGCTGATGCGATTCCGCTGGTCATAAAAGGTCGGCAGAACGCCCAGAATGCCGACCGGATGACCCAGAAGCTCGTTGATATTGCCCACCGTCTTCACGATCTGCCGCACACCCACCAGAGAGAGATAGTCACAGCTGACCGGAACCAGAAGTTCGCCGGCATAGGTCAACACATTCATGTTCAGCAACGACAGCGACGGACCACAGTCGAACAGGACGTAGTCGTAGCCGCGCAGGGACGCCATGCGGCGAGCCAGCACCTGGTCGCGACCTGCGTCCTGACGCGCCAGCGCTATCTCGGCCGCAGCCAGTGTCTCGTTGGCCGTAATCAGGTGCAGGTTCGGCATCGCCTCGACCACACATTCCGCCGGTGCACGTTCGCCAGTCAGAATATGGTACAGCGTGTAGGGCCCACGCACACCCAGACTCACACCCACATGGCCCTGTGCATCCACATCGATCAGCAACACCCGCTTGCCATCGGCAGCTAGTCCCGCGGCGAGGTTGACGGACGTTGTGGTTTTGCCGGTGCCGCCCTTCTGGTTCAGCACCGCCAGCCGAACAGGCTGCACGCCTGCCGGCGCCGACTCAGCCATCGGTTGCTTCACGACCGGGCCCTGTGTCGCTGCTACCTCCTGCTGCGACATGCGCGACTGCAACGCCTGTCGACACACCTGAGTGCAGGCATGCCAGGTGCGTTCACCAACCGCAAACCGCTGAAACACGAAACGAAGCTCGAATTCGGTTCCACAATGATCGCATTGCAAGCTTTGCCCGCCCTGATGAGGCGTGGGACGAGCACCAGAGGCCGACTGCATGAAACACCGGACACAGACGTGAATCAAACCCCGACAGACAAGGGGTCTGTGGTTCGTATCCCCGCACGTCCGGTCCCGTCAACGATCCCGCGTGACGACACCGTTCACTCGACGGCGCTGCCCAACAGGGAGACAGGATCCACGGCCTGCCCGTCACGCCCCAGCTGAAAATGCAGATGAGGTCCGGTCGAAAGCCCCGTGCTACCCACCTCACCGATCTCGACGCCCTGCGCCACCGATGTACCGGCGCTCACGTGCACTTCTTCGAGGTGAAAATACTGCGAACGCCAGCCGTTGACATGCTCAATGACCACGCAGTTTCCGGGACCGTTCCCACACCATCCCGCCATCAGGACGCGCCCCGAAGCCGTCGCGCGAACACTCGTACCCACCGGGGCTCCGTAGTCCACCCCCCGATGCATGCGCTGACGTCCCGTCACCGGATGCGTACGCATGCCGAACGACGACGTGATCCGCGGCTGATGCACTGGCTCCAGCCACCGCTCCGTCGTCGAAGCATCCGCGCTGACGCGACCCCCGCCCTGCAAACCCCGGAACGGCTCCGCCAGAGCTGCGGCAGTGCCCGAGGTCATGGGGAACATCACGCCACGAGCATCCTCCACAGTTGCGCTCGCACCCAGCACCATTGGCTGCGGCTGCAGCTCGATCCCTGACGAAGTGACCACCACCGGGTCCGCCGGGCTCCGGGGAACCACCGGGCCGGGTACCACGCGACGCTGCACGCCCGACGCTCCGTAACGCGGCGACGCATCGCTGCGCGAATCGTCCGACTCGGCGCGACGAATCATCGCCAGCAGCGCGTTGGCTTCAAACTCCAGCGACGAGGCAGCCTCGACCACCATCTGTAGCTCCGCGTCGGCCACGGGTGACGAGCCCGACTCCATGAACTCCCAGTCGCCTGCCTGCACCACCTCGATCCCCATCAGCGCAAGCTCCAGCTTCACCAGAAGTACGTCGCCCGAATCCAGATGAACGCGCATCGCTGTGAGATCACGGTGAAGAATCTCCAGCGTCGCGTCAGACACCAGCGGTCCCGTCATGCTCAGACAGGCATTGGCGCGAGCCATCTGAACCGCCGCCTGCGCGACGTCCAGCGGACCCGCCCAGGCAGACTGCACAGGCCCGGCGACAAACAACAACAACGAAAGAAGTGTGCGGTACATGACCGCGCCATACGGTGTTTTGCCGCACTGCGCAAAAATCGGCCGCCTAGCGAAACGAAAATCGCAAGCCGGCGCCCAGCGTGAACACGTGCAGCGGCTCGAACATCGAACCCAGCACCGAGACACCTGCGTCCTGCGCTCGGGCAGCTGCCGCCGGGCTTGGCAGCGAGCTGGTCAGCACGATCGGCCGATATCGAGCGCTCACGGTGAAGGTCAGCGACCGACCCAGCGGTACGTCCAGGCCTGCGCCGGCGAGCACATGAACCCCGGGACGCCAGCTGCGCTGTTGCACGTCGTACGCGTAATTGCTGAGGCTGAACCCGCCGCCGAGCACCGCGTAGAGCTGCACAGCACGCGCGCTGCGGTCACCGGGTACCACCGTTCGGCGGGTTCGGTAAAAGCGTAGCCCCCCTCCCAGATGGTGAATGTTCATCGTCGACACCGGGCGAGCCAGAGAGTCCAGCGGAAAGCGTTCGACGTCGCAGTCGTATCGGACCGCGCTGTCGTCGATGGTACCGTTGGCCAACACAAAGGCGGGGCCGTCGCCGCGGCAACGCCCAACGCCCTGCCCGGCGCGAAGCCTGTCCAGCGTATAGCCCAGCTCGAGCGACGAGGCGATCACGCGCAGACTGAACGAGAGACTTCCCTGCGCCCGATCGTGAAACAGTACCGGCACCTCGCCCAGAAACGGGTCGTTCAGCAGCGTCACATTGCGACGCTGGATGGGCGCGGGCGACAGCGCCCCGCTCATCTCGCCCTCGATCGCCAGACTGCGCTGCCCCCAGGCCACGGAAGGCAGGGCGGTGGCCAGAACCAGCCATAGCGCGGCCACGTGCCACAGCCTCCGTCTCCACCTGACGATCTGGCGCATGCCGGTCATCGCGGCGCCTGTAGCACACCCACCAGGGGCTGGCCGGCAGGAGAACGCCACCAGGTAGGAGCGGTCAGGGTCGATAGACGCTGAAACTCCGGCCACATCGTATAGAACTCCGGCAAACCGTCCTCATAGACAAGGACCAGCCAGTCTGCGTCATCGACGCCGGTCACCTGCAGCTCACCACTCACCAGCCCTGTCTGACTGTAGTATTCCAACACAGGACGCCACTCCCACTCGTTCACCAGAATCGCGACCTGCGTCGCTTCTTCGGGCGACGACAACTGCCGCGCCAACGAGAGTGGTACGGGCGCGTGCGGGTTGCGCCAGCCGCCCCGCAACACCCATCCGTTGGCGCCACCCGTCAGCTCGTTGTGCCACGCCTCGGGATGCCAGGCATACTTCAGAATCGACGGCAAGCAGCCGAGCAGCCAGATCGACAGCACCCCGATACGGATGACGGGCAGCAACGCTTCCCTGTCCGCGCGACGACTCCGGTATAGCGTCTCAATTCCCTCGGCGACCGCTGTCGTACCGGCTCCAAAGCCGATCGCCAGCCACGGCAAAGTCAGCGTGACCAGATCGATTCCCGCATGCCACGGCGTGCGCAGACTCCACAAAAGCAGGCAGGCCGAGGCCCACATCGCGAACGATCCCGCGCGAAGAACCCGGGTGCCACCCATGGTTCCGGGCAACAGCATGCCCGTCAGCGCAACAGGGAGCGCCCCGACGGGTACCGACAAGAGGCTCATCATCGGCGCCATCCATGGCGTCATCCGGCGCGCACCAAACCGCTCACCGAACCACAGGAATGGCTCGGCGGGCTGCACCAGCCACGCCCGCAGCTGCTCTCCCAGATGCTCGCCAGGGTCAAGTCTCCACCAGGGATGGAGCGCCAGGGCGAGCGCGATACCAGCCGGCAGAATCAACAACTCAACAAGCGTTACAGGCCGTATGC
>JAGWVZ010000296.1 GCA_018970625.1 Myxococcales bacterium
TGTCGCTGCTCAGGGGTCGCCGGCGGCGACGGCGTAAGGGTCGCTTCGAGCACTGAGGTCATGTAGAGGTCGAGCGTTCGCTGCGCGATGCCCTCAATGCCAAACTTGGCCTGAATCATCTCGCCTTGCTCGGTTACCCGCATCGTTCCATCCACGGAACCGGGCGGCTGCGAAAGAATGGCGATGACGGTCGGTCCGCCGCCTCGTCCTACGCTGCCTCCGCGTCCGTGAAAAAGGGTCATGGCGACGCCTGCCTCGCGTGTGACGCGCGTGAGCTCTTCCTGCGCCTTGTAGAGTGCCCACGCAGCAGCCAGACGGCCAGCGTCCTTGGCCGAGTCACTGTATCCGATCATGATCTCCTGCCGACCGCCGATGCTCGCGCGATAGTCGCTGAGTGCAAGCAGCCGCCGCATGGTCTCGGGCGCTCGAATCAGGTCGTCTTCGGTCTCAAAGAGCGGCACCACGCGCATCGGCGTTTTCACACCACACTCTCGCTGCAGCAATTGTACGGCGAGAATATCGCTGGGGTAATGAGCCATGGAGATGACGTAGGCGCCCATGTCTTCGGCGGGCAACTGAGCCAGCTGTCGACACGTTGCGACGACGTTCTTCGTTACGTGATCCATCTCTGTGATATCGGGGATCAACGGGCGTCGACTCTTGAGCTCCGTCACCAGCCACGTGACGCGCTGTTCTTCGGTCCATTCGGCATACGAGCCCGCGCCGATCGCGCGTGTGATGGCATCGAGCGCCTGCGTGTGTTGCGATGATTCCTGCCGCACATCGAGTCGCACGAGTGACATGCCGAAGCACGCGATCCGCCGCAGCAGATCGAGCAATCGCCCGTCGGCAACGCGACCGAGGCCGCAGGCGTGCAGCGACCGCCAGCACAACATCAACGGCTCGCGCAGCTCGTCGGTGGTCATGAGCGGTGGCACGTCGGTCGCGTCGGTATTGGTTGCCCGGTCGAGCGCCTGAAGTTGCGTGCGCATCTGGTCTCGCAGACGTCCCAGAATGACGCGGTACGGTTCCCGGTTGTCACCTGCCTTGGCCTGCAGCTCCGGCGACGCCGCCGCCATGGACAACTCCGCCCGCAGCTCCTCGAGCTCGCGCTCGTAGAGGTAGGCCGCCATCCATCGAGCCAGCAGAACGGCGCGGCGAGTGACGTCAGGCGTGACATTGGGATTACCGTCGCGGTCGCCACCCATCCAGGAGCCAAAACGAACGGGATTGGCGTCCAGCGGCAAGCCTTTCCCCGTGGTACGGCGCAGCACATCGTCCACGCGCCGAAGTTGTGACGGAATGGCGTTCCATAGACTCTGCTCGAAAACGACCAGACCGGCGCGCGCTTCTTCGAGAGGCGTCGGCCGCCGCCGCCTGACCTCGTCGGTCGCCCAGATCGCCGTAATCTCGCTGCGAAGCTGCGACTCGGCGGCCGCCGTTTCGGTCGGGGTCAGGTCGGGGCGGTCCCGAAGCGCCAGCAGTGCCTGCACCCGGTTGTATTTCTTCAGCAGCGTACGACGTGTAACCTCGGTGGGGTGCGCGGTCAGTACCAGCTCAATGCGCTGATCACACACGGCTTTGTGCAGGGCGTCGGCAGACACACCGCCCTGCAAAATGCGCTCGAAGGCTTCGTCGCAGGAGCCTCGTTGCGGCGCAGCAGCCGGGTTGCGCTCGTAGTCTCGTCGCCGCCGCACCCGGTGATGCTGCTCGGCGATGTTCGCCAACGTCAGGAAATGCGAAAAAGCTCTGGCGACTTCGGCGGCGCGGTCGGTGCCCATGGATGCGAGCAGTGACGTGAGGGCGTCGCGGCCTTTTTCGTCGCCCTGACGGGCATCCTTGGACAAATGACGCACAGATTCGACGGCCTCGAAGAGGTCGTCACCCACTTGCTCGCGCAGTGTTTCGCCCAGCAGGGCACCCAGATAACGAACGTCGTTGCGTAAAGGCGCGTGGGGATCCGTGGACATGCGGCTCGGTGGTGCAGATGTGAATCGAACGGGCGGCGCGTGACGCGACGTGCGTAGCTCAGGAGCGCGGCGTTACACCCAGACGCTGCATTTCTTCTTCCAGTTTTCCAGACCACATCAGGGCGTTCATTTTGAAGTCGCCCAGCAGTGACCAGACGGGGTAGGTGAAGGTCGCCGGACGGTTCTTCTCAATCATGAAATGGCCAACCCAGGCAGGACCGTAACCGGCGACCAGGGCGAGCGGCACGAGCGCTGGTTTGCGCTTGATGACCGCCATCGCCACGGTGGCCAGCGCGCCGGTTGTTCCCACCTGATGCAGGCGACGATTGAACCCGTCGCTGTGCTCCTGCAGGTAGTAGGGCCAGAATTCTTCGAAGGTCTTGTAGCGGGTGTCGGTCATACAGAGTCCGGTGGTGGGCATCAGGGGCGACGAAGACGAGCGTTCACATAAGTCAGCCCCTGAATGGTGACAACCTTTGGTATGGGGTTCGAGGCAGGAGAGTAGCATGGACGGCAGGGCCGTCTTGCAGGTAGTAAACGGTCCACGGCCGAGGCGCTGCAGGTTTCGCCGCAGCCGGCCAATCCGCAAGAGATGAGGTCATCGTGAGCGCACAGGCCATTGAACCAGAAGAGGTGCTGATCATCGGGGCAGGTGGCCATGGGCGTGAGCTGCGTTGCTGGTACGAACGCGCCGCCGCACGGCAGTCGTTGCCTCGCCTGATTGGGTTTGTCGATGCCAGGAAAGACCTCCATGAAACGGACGTGCTTGGTTTGCCCGTACTTGGAGATGAATCGTGGCTGGCCACACGACGTCATGTGGGCGTACTGCTTGGGCTGGGGCTCCCCAGAGTGCGAGCGGCGGTGGTTCGGCGTCTGGCACCGCTCCAGCTCGTGTATCCATCCGTGATTGATCCGAGCGCAGTGCTTGGTCGCGATGTGGAGGTGGGGCAGGGCGTAATCGTCTGTGCCAATGCGACGGTGACCACCGGGGTGCTGTTAGGGAATTTTTCGATGGTCAACTTCGGTGCCACTGTCGGACATGACTGCCGTATTGGGGATTGGAGCAGCGTCTCGCCAGGCGCGAATCTGTCGGGATACACCGTGCTGGGCGAAGGTGTCGATCTGGGGGCGGGTGCCGTGACCATACCAGGCAAATCCATTGGACAGTGGTCCATTATCGGCGCGGGAGCGGTCGTGACATCGGACATTCCCGATAATGTGATGGCGGCGGGTGTACCCGCAACGATTCGCAAAACTTTCATACCGGGGTGGCATCTGGTCTAGTGGCGTGCGTGATTCATACGCGCTGACAAATGATCCTGTGAGGCCTCGTGTCAAAACGCCGTCCTGATCCGCGGATTAGTCCGACTGCCTGGTTCACCGGTCAGGTGTGGGTACGCAACGGTCTGAGTGTGCCGCAACTCGATGCCCTGCAGGGGCAGATGGTGTATCACGCGGGACATCCGGCGCTGGTCGCCATGCCACGCCTGTTGGGACTCGAGTCGCTGGAAGACATGTTGTTGCTTCGACATCGCACTTTCGACGTCGCTGCACGCATGTTGGTCGAGAAGCACGGCGTGCGGCAGGGGATAGAGATTGCGTCTGGCCTGTCTGCACGTGGAATTCGCATGACGCGCGATTATGTCGGCCTTGGTCTTTCCTGGTGCGACGCAGATTTGCCGCATATGGTGCAGCGCAAACGAACCATGCTCGCCCGTGGTCCGGCTCTGCCGGCGTCTTACCGTCAGCAGGCGGTCGATGTTCTGGACCGCGATGGCGAGCTGTCGATGGCCCACCTCTTTGAGGACCGAAGCCGCCCCACAGCGGTTTTCATGGAGGGATTACTGAATTATTTTCCGCGGGAAATTGCGCTCGATATTTGCGGTCGTACCTCAGAGCAGCTCCGACAGTGTCCATCAGGCTGGCTCGTGATGGAAGTGCATACCCGCGACGACTTGAACGGAAAACCCTATGTGGGTCCCTTTCTTGCCGGATTGAGCGCGTTCGCTCGCGGCCGGGTGAGTATTCACTATGACAACCTGCAGGAGGTTTCGGCGGAGTTGCGTGCGCGAGGCTTCGACCACGTTGTCGAAGTGGTGAACGATATGGGCGTCGTGGGCTCGCATCCACTGGTACGTGTCATTGCAGCATCCGTGGGGCGAATCCCCGAGTCGGTGACCCGCACCGGCCCTGTGCGTGCCATTGACACGTGAGTGCGTGCCGACCCCCTGAACGGTCAGAGCTGGTCGTTGCGTCAGTCGTGCGGGTAGAACAATCGGCCGTCACGCGCGTAATCGACCAGAATTTGCGCGGGAGTAAATCGATGCCCGTACTGGTCCTCGAACTGCTGCAGTCGATTCAGCACGTGCGCGGCGCCGATCTGGTCAATGTAATGGAAAGGCCCACCCTTTGCCGGCGGAAAACCCAGGCCAAAAACCGCACCGATATCGCCATCCCGCGGAGAGCGAAGGATGCCTTCCTGCAGACACAGCAGGGCCTCATTCACCATTTGCAGGCCCATACGCTCGGCAATCAGCGTAAGATCCATGTCGTTGCTGGGTGAAATCCCCAGAACGCCATACACGGTCGGGTCAACCTGCTTCTTCTTGCCGGCATTCTTTCCGTACAGATAGAACCCTTTGCCATTCTTTCGTCCCAGTCGACCGTCGCGCACCAGCGCGTCGGTGGTGCCGGGCGGCGAGAGTCGACTGCCGAAGGCATCGACCATAATCGGGCCTACCTTGGCGGCCACGTCGATGCCGACCTCATCAAGCAGCGTGATCGGACCGACGGGGAATCCCCACTTCTGAGCCGCGAAATCGAGTCTCTCCACCGGCACGCCTTCCGAAAGCAGGTACGCTGCCTCGTTCATGTACGGTGCCAGAATGCGACTGGTATAGAAGCCCACCCCATCGTTCACGACAATGACCGTCTTGCCCTGCCTCTTGCCGACCTCCACGCACGTCGCAATGACTTCGGGCGCGGTTTGCGGCGTCACAATGATCTCGAGCAGTGGCATTTTCTCGACGGGCGAAAAATAATGCATGCCGATTACATTTTCAGGGTGTTGTGCGGCTTCGGCGATGCGCGAAATTGGAATCG
>JAGWVZ010000297.1 GCA_018970625.1 Myxococcales bacterium
AACCGGCTGTTCTCGATCGGTGCGACCCCGGACGCCGTAGCGGTGGCCCATCTGTTGCTCGAGGCGGTCGCCGATGGTTCCCCGCAGCTGCAGGGACGCGTGGGCGCGGGCACGGCAGAGGTATTTGCCGCTGCCGAGGATGCCGCGCATACCGCGAAAGCGTTGCAATACGCGATGGTGGTGGCTGTCGCCGGCGTGGAGCGTGCGGCGCTGCTGCGTCGTACGGCTCAGCTGCGGCTGGCATCGGACGCAGACGCTGCGTTCAATGACGCGATGGCTGCGCTCCGTGATGACCCGCGCAGCCCCGACAACTTTGCGCTCCTGGAGCAGACCGCGCAGGCCGCCGATCGCTGGAATGAACTTGTGCTGGCGCTGCAAACCATCGCCGAGGACCACGGCGATGCGGCGCTCGAGGCACAGCTGTTTGAGCGCGCTTCGGTCTATGCCGCCACCCGGCTGCACGACACCGAGGAGTCGCTTCAGCTGTTGCGGCTCGCGGTGGAGCGTGCGCCATCGGACGACGGCTGGCAGAAGCTGCAGGCGGCCTTTGTGGCTGCCGGTCAGCCTCAGCAGTGGGGCGACGTACTGCTCAAGCGTCGCGAAGACGCATCGGGGAGCGAGGAACGCACGCTCCTGCTGTACGAGTGGCTGACCCTGGCCGCGGAGCTCGGCCTGGCGGCTCAGGCGCGCATCTCGTTGCTGCGGGATGGGCTGCAGGATGCACCGGGCGACGAACAGCTGCTGAGTGAGCTCGAGTCACTCTGTACCGAAGCGGGTGACTGGGACGGCGTCGCCGACGCCATGCAGGAGCGGCTCGATGCCGCGACCGATCCCGATGAGCGATTCTCGCTGGCGTGTCAGCTGGCAAATCTGCAAACCGAAAAGCGTGCCGACGCAGTGGCTGCCGCCGACGCCTGGCGTGTTGCGCTTGGTGTGCAGGCTGGACACGTCGCCGCGCTGGAGTCGTTCGCCGCGGTGTTGTCAGACTTGCAGGAGTGGCCCGAGCTGGCGACCATTCTGGAGCAGCTTGCCGGGCAGTATGGCGACGACGCAGCGGCGGCTCATGATGTCTGGCGGCGTCTTGCGTCGCTGCAGCTTGAGCGGCTGGACGATTCATCTGCCGCGCTGCGGTCGGTTCGGCATGTGCTGGACGTCGATCCGGCCGACGCAGATTCCATCGCGTTGCTGTGGCGCATCGGCATGGATGAACCTGCGGCAATTGACCTGCTGGACACGCTGACGTCGCACAGCGGTGACGCCACCGACCGTATTCGTCTGCTGGAGCTGCGCATTGCGCAGGAACCTGACCCTGCGGAGCGGGCACGTCGCAGCTTTGAGTTGGCCAACCTCACCGAGTCGTCGACCGGTGACGAGGAGCTCGCGTTCCATTACCGTTGCGAGGCGGCGACGCTGGAACCCGACAATGAAGCATGGCTGAACGGTGTGCTGGCAGCGGCGACTGTTCCGGCCCGTGTGCCTCGCGCTGCGACGGTGCTGCAGGTGGCGATTGAACACGCGACATCTGCGGCGGAGCGTCGCATGCGTCGTTTGCAGCTCGCCTCGCTGTGGCTGGAAGTGGCTGGCGACAAGGATGGCGCGATGGAGCCGCTTCGTGACCAGCTCGCTGAGGATGCTGCCGACGTGGACGCGTTCGAGCTGCTGTTGCCACTTTATGACGAAGCGACGGACACGGCGCAGCGCATCGCGCTCCTGCTGGATCATGCGGCTGCATTGCCTGGCCACGCCGGCGATCAATACCGCTGGCAGGCCTTGCGTCTGACCGAATCCGTAACCCACGACGCATCGCAATCGCTTGTGATTCTTCGACAAATTGCGCCCGGTGCAGCCCGCTGGGAGGCGTTCGACCGCATCGCCGAGTCGGCTGGCCTGATGGACGAGCTGCTCGCCGACCTTCGCGAGCGTGTTGGTCACGCCGAAGACGAGGTCGCTCGTGGTGCTCTGTGGCTGCGCATCGCTGGGCTGTTGCTGGGCGACGTCGGCCGCATGGCCGAGGCCGCGCAGGCGTTCGAGCAGGCTTCGCACTGTGCCGGCGCCGAAGACGAGGCGTTGGAAGGGCTGGTCTCGCTGTGGTCTTCGCGCGATGCGCTCCCCGAGCTGTGCGACACGCTTGCCCGGCAAATCGCGCGCACCGACGATCCGGGAATGCGGTCGTCGCTGGTGCGTTACCGACTTGACGTCGCGCAACGGCTGGGGGATCGCCCGACGGTCATCAGCTTGCTCGAGGCGCTGCTGGAATACGATCCCACGGACGATGACTCGGCGAAGTTGCTCATTTCGGCGCTGGTGGCCGAGCAACGCTGGCCGGAAGCGGTGGCGCAGCTGCGGCGTGCGTCCGAGCGCGAGATCGACGGTGCCCGACGTCGCGTTCTCTGGATGCAAACCGCTGATATTGCGGCGGATTCGATGGGCGACGTCGAGCTGGCCGAGAGCCTGTGGCGTCGGGTTGCGGCTGATGCTCCGGGCTCGCCCGAGGCGGATCGCGCCCTGCAGGGCCTGGTGCGTCTGGTCGAAAAGCGTGGTGACCCCGACGCGGCCATCCACATGCTGCTGGATATTCTGAGCGCGCCGATTGTTCCCGCGAGCTCTGGGCCCATGTGGGAGCAGCTGGGCAACCTGATGCGCCAGCAGAACCGACCGGCGTCCGAGTGGATGGACGCATGGAACCGCGCGCTGCTCGCCGGCCATGTGTCGCAGAAGATGCTCGAAGATATGGAGCGCAACGTACAGGGTACGGGTGACACCGACCGCCTGTTGACCTTGTACGCGACGGCGTCGCGCGCCGGTCTGATCCGGTCTGACCGCCGCCGCCGCTGGGCCGACCTGCTGGTTTCGGCCAGACGGTTCGACGAAGCCATCGCGGCGCTCGAGGCCGGCGTGCGTGACGGCGATACCGACCCTGCGCTGTCGTCGCAGCTGGTGACGCTGATGCTGGAGCGGGGCCAGGTGGACGCCGCCGCCGCCACGCTCGACGCCTGGGCCGAGCGTCCTGCTACCCGCAACTCGCGTGCCGAGCAGCCCATGATCATGCACCTGCGCGGACGCCTCGCGCTGTCGCGTGGCAACCAGGCAGAGGCGCTTGAGGCCTACCTGCGCTCGTTCTCGCTGGACCCCTCCTTTGTGCCCAATCTGATGGCGCTGGGGATTCTGTACCTGGGCCAGCAAAAGAACGAGGACGCGCTGCGAGTGCTGCAGACCGCCCTGCAACACCAGAATCGCATCGACAACGATCGCCTGCGTGTGGAGCTGTTCTTCAGGCTCGCCGAAGTGCGGCAACGAACCGGCGACAATGCTCGTGCCCGCGACATGCTGCAGCGTGCGCTCGCCATCGATGCCAACTACGAACCCGCGCGGCGCCTGGCACGCGAGATCGGCTGACACGCCGGGGCGACCTCGCGTGGTGACCTCGGGCTAGAAGCGCAGCCCATTCTCGCCGCGATACCGAAGCCACTGGGCTGTCGCGACGAGGGTGGCGCTGACGCCCACCAGCCCTATCAGCAGCATCAGCAGCATCGGCGAGCCAACGGTCAGGGCCAGCACCACGGCGCCTACGGTGCCCGCGGCGAAGCTGGCGGCGCGCAGTCCCAGATGATTTGCCTTCCGGACCACCAGATCGCGTTGCGTTTCCATGTTCGGTACCGGTAAAGAGAGGGGTCGCCGCTGTGCAACCCCGCACGTTCCCACTCGATTCCCAGCCTGTGCGCCGCCATGTCCGATTCTACCTGGATTCAGCGCAGCCTGTATCAGGCTGTACGCGTGCTGCCGCGTCATGAACTGACGCTCCTCGCCGGCCGGCTGGCGCAGGTGCCCATTCCACAGGCGCTGCGCCCGGGCCTGTACGGCGGATTTTCGCGGCTGACGGGGGCCGATCCGGGTGAGGCCGAGCTGGGCGCCGGGCGCTACGCGACGTTCGACGCCTTTTTTACGCGAAAGCTGCGCGACGGCGTGCGCTCGTTCGATGCATCTGTGCAGGGCATCATGTCACCGGCCGACGGCGCGCTGGCCGCGCATGGTACCATTGAGCAGGGTACGCTGATTCAGGCCAAGGGCATTGATTACCCGGTGCAGGCGCTGCTGGGCGACGACGAGTGGGGCGCCCGCTTTCAGCAGGGCGTGTTTGCCACGGTGTACCTGAGCCCTGCCGATTATCACCGCGTGCACGTGCCCGCCGAATTTACGATCGAGCGTGTTCGACACCTTGGTGGCGAGTTGTGGCCGGTAAATAACCTGTCTGTTCCCTTTGTTCGTGGTCTTTTTGCAGTCAATGAGCGGGTGGCTGCCATGGGCACGCTGGCCGACGGCACGCCGTTTGCGATGGTGATGGTGGCGGCCACGGTGGTGGGCGGCATGGAGATTTCGCACCCGGCCATCAACACCAGCTCGACGCACCGGGCGGTGGACGCCGAGTGGGATTTGACGCCGGCGTGGCAGGCGAGGGCGGGCGACGAGTTCGGCGTGTTTCACCTGGGCTCGACGGTGGTGATGGTGGTGGGCGGCGACGCGCAGCGCTGGGTGATTGAAGCGCCTCGGCGCGCGCACCAGAAAGTTCGGGTGGGCGAGCTGCTGCTGCGTCATGCCTGCCACGAGCCATCTGCGCCCTGAGGTCTTTGCAGGGCGGCGGTACGACGCGACGCCGCGCGATGACAAAAGGCTGGCGCTCGCGGCCATCTCGGTCTATGACGCCGGCGTCTGCACCCGTAGCTCAGTTGGATAGAGCGTTGGCCTCCGGAGCCAAAGGTCTCAGGTTCGAATCCTGTCGGGTGTACTTTGAGAGTGGGTTGGTGGGTCGAACCTGAGACGGCTACCGCCCTGCGCTCGCCTGCCGTGTGGCAGGCGTGCTCGGTTGGTGGACTCCACAACGCCCTGCAAATCCAAAAATATTTTTCGCGGGGTGTTGACGACCTGATAGGCGGCCGCTACCGCGTTAAAGAGTGCGAAGCAGGAAATGAAAATGTGCGTTGGTGACTGGTGGCATCTGTTTTCCCCTGCAAGGAGCATAGCGCATGCGTGGATTGTCTTTGGTGGCTGGGCTGGTGTTTGTGGGTGGGCTGGC